>VEOW01000018.1 GCA_012026785.1 Chloroflexota bacterium
GCCGCCCCCGCGCCCCCCGGGGCCCCGCCGGTCACCTAACGACCTCGTGCGTCGTATCCAGCGATTCGCATCTCCCGCCGGTCTCGAAGCCGCCTCCGATCACCAGCTGCCGTTCGAGCCGAGCTCAATCCTGGGCTCTGAGGCGGGTCGCCGGTGGATATGACGCGCCACTCGCGTAGGTGATCGCCCGACGAAGCGTTCGGGCATATACGACGCGTTGACTGCGTACGCGGCAACGCCCCATCGCCCCGCGCCGGCTACGACGCAGGAGGTGCGTAGGCGACAACGGCGGCTGGGTAGAGCGGCTGGGTAGAGCGGCTGGGTAGAGCGGCGGCGGCGCAGTATTGACAGTGCAACGTGTCACTGTCACCATAGCGCCATGACTGCAAAGGAACCCTCCCGCCACGCGATCGGTGATCTCGCCCGGCTTGCCGGGGTCACACCGCGCACGATTCGCTACTACGTTGGCCAGGGATTGCTGCCCGGGCCGACCGGCGCGGGGCCTGGCGCCCACTACGACGCGCGCCACCTCGAGCGCCTGCGCCTGATCAAGCGGCTGCAGCGCCAGCACCTGCCGCTCGCCGAGATCCGGGCGCGGCTGACGACCCTCGGCGACGACGAGATCGCCGCCCTGAACCGAACGGGCGTCGAAGATCAGGCGCCGGCAAGCTCGGCCCTCGACTACATCCGCTCGGTGCTCGGTGGGCCTGCCGTCGCGAGCCCGCGGGAGGTTGGCGCGCCGATGCCGGCGCCGATGCCGGCGCCGATGGCGGCGCCCGGGGCACTGCCAGCCCTGCTGCGACGGGCGATGCCGAGACCGGCCGAGCCACAGGAGGCGCCGGTGATGGCGCTGCGCGAGGCCCGTGCGCCGGAGCGGCCGGAAGCCGCCGCGGAACCGACGACGGAACCCACAACCGAATCCACCCTCGATCGGTCCCAGTGGGAGCGACTCTCGCTCGGGCCGAATCTCGAGCTGCACATTCGCCGGCCGCTGAGCCGGCACGAGCAACGACGGGTCGAGCGCCTCATCACGATCGCCCGCCAGGTCCTGAAGGAGGAGCTGCCATGACCCCCGATACCGATGCCAACCGCAAGGACGCCACGCTGAGGGCCCGCTCGGATCGTCAGCTGATCCGATCCACCCATCGCAGCGAGCGCTTCGTGCTCGTCGAGCTCCAGGCGCCGCCGGCGCCCGAGCGTGCCGGCCGGGACCCGGGCAACCTGGCCTTCGTGCTCGACCGCTCGGGTTCGATGTCGGGCGCCAAGATCGGGCTGGCCAAGCGGGCCATCGAGACCGCCGTCGAGCGGCTGCTGCCGTCCGACCGCTTCGCCATCGTGTGCTACGACGATCGAGTCGACCTCGTTGTCGAATCGACGTCCGCCTCGCGGGAGGCCAAGCAGAACGCCGTCGAACGGCTTCGCTCGATCGACGCCCGGGGTTCGACCGACCTCGCCTCGGGCTGGCTGCGAGGTGCCGAGCAGGTCGCCGCGGCGCTTGCCACGAGCGGCAGCGACGCCGGCAGCGTGAACCGCGTCCTGCTGCTCACCGACGGCCTGGCCAACGTCGGGATGACCGACCCGGCCGAGCTGACCCGCCATGCGACCGAGCTTCGAAGCCGGGGCGTGACGACGACGACGTTCGGAGTGGGAGAGGACTTCGACGAATCCCTGCTGCAGGCGATGGCCCAGGCCGGCGGCGGCCACTTCTACTTCATCGCCGATGCCGTCCAGATCGCCGACCACATCGCGACGGAGGTCGGCGAGCTGCTGTCGGTCGTCGCGCGGGACGTCGCGCTCGAGGTAACGGCCGCCGACGGGCTCGACGTTCGAACGCTGTCGCCCTACCCGATGGATGTTCGAGGCAACCGCCGCCTCGTGCTGCTCGGTGACGTGATGGCCGAGCAGGCGCTCGAGGTGGTCCTTCGAATCAGGTTCCCATACGGTCCGATCGACACGGAGGTCGGGATCCTCGTCGGCGCGGTCGATCGCGAGGGCGCGCTCCTCGCGGCCGGGGCGACGCCGGTGGGCGTCGGCTGGCGCTACGCGGACGACCCGGCCAACGATGCCCAGTCACGAGATCGATCGGTCGATCGGGTCGTGGCCCGGCTGTTCGCGGCGCGGGCCCGCCAGGAGGCCGGCAAGCTCAACCGGCTCGGCGACTTCCGGGAGGCCGTCGCGGAGCTGCGAGAGGTCGGCCGCAAGATCGCCGGGTACGCCGGGAACGACCCGGAGCTCGGCCGGATCGTGGCCGAGCTCAAGGCGGAGGAGGGCCGCTGGGCAGCGCCGGCCCCCGAGATGGCCCGCAAGGTCGCCTTCGCCGCGTCCAGCTACCTGATGCAGAGCCGCTCGCCCGAGGGGCGAGCCCGTCGCGGAGGCGGTGCCTGATCAGCCGCGTCGAGCGAGGGCCGCCCGCCGGCCTCGCCGCGCCCGGCCCCGCCGCGCCCGGCCCCGCCGCGCCAGCCCCGCCGCCCCCCGTTTGTGTCATACGCCCGCGTGACGGACGATAGTCGCCGCGCGAGCGACCGCGAGCAACTCAGCCACGCTCAGGCTGCCCCGTCGCGCGTGTCAGATCTTGTCATTCGACCGGCAGGTGGGCACAAGACGACATCGTCTCGACGAACGTCCGTGGAACGGGCATTGGACAGAAATTGGACGGGCCTGCAGGTTGGCCCCGGCCCGCCCCGGAACTGCGCGACGAGGAGCGCCATGATCGACAAGCAGGTGGCACCTGGTTCGAAGGGGGTCTCGGTGGACCTCCTGGCGACCGTTGATCTCGGCCGCGAGCTCGAGGGCATGGCCGGGCGCCAGCTTCGAATGCGGATGTTCACGATGGAGCCGGGGGCCGTCTTCGGCCCGAGCCACGACCATCGCGGCAGACCGGGACTCGTCTACGTCCTGCAGGGCGTGATCACGGACCATCGAGACGGGGTCGCGACCGACTACGGACCGGGCGTGGGCTGGCCCGAGGATCGGAACACGACCCACTGGCTCGAGAACCGAGGATCGACGACGGCGATCGAGATCTCGGTCGATATCGTCGGACAGGAGGGCAGCCATGGCTGAAACGAAGCTCGGGATCCTGCCCTGGCCGCAGGCCACCGACTGGCCGTCGTTCGAGGCCGCCGCTCGCCGCGTCGAGGACCTCGGCTACGACCACGTCTGGACGTGGGACCACCTGTACGCGATCTTCGGCGACCCGTACCAGCCGATCTTCGAGGGCTACACGACGCTGGCGGCGTGGGCGAAGGCCACCGAGCGGGTCCGCCTCGGCCTGCTCGTGGGCGCGAATCCGCTGCGGAACCCGGGGCTCGTCGCGAAGTCGATGACCACGATCGACCACATCAGCGGCGGTCGGGCGATCTGCGGGCTGGGCGGCGCCTGGTTCGAGCTCGAACACGCGGCCCACGGCATCGATTTCGGCGCGGGCTTCGGCCAGCGGCTCGACTGGCTGGAGGAGGCCACGACGGCACTCCAGGCCCTCTTCGCGGGCGAGACGGTCAGCTCGGCGCCCGGCGACCACTACGCGTTTCGGGAGCTGCGGCTGCTGCCTCTGCCGGTCCAGAAGCGGCTGCCGATCATGATCGGCGGCTCGGGCGAGAAGAAGACGCTGCGGACGGTCGCCCGCCACGCCGACATGTGGAACGCCATGGGCCCGGTCGAGTTCCTGCGCCGCAAGATCGACGTCCTCGCGCGCCACTGCGAGGACGCCGGCCGGGACATCGCCGAGATCGAGTTCACCGGCGGCTGCAAGCCCATCATTCGATCGTCGATGGAGGAGGCGCGCCGTGTCTGGCAAGCCCAGATGGCGGCGAATCGCACGCCGATGTCCGAGGTCGAGGACGACGACACCTTCTGGGGCGGGACCCCGGAGTTCGTGGCCGAGCAGATGGCGTCGCGGGCGGCCCTCGGCTTCCACACCTGGATCGCCGAGTGCGCCTTCCCGTACGACGACGAGACGTTCGAACGCTGGATCAACGAGGTCCGCCCGATGGTCGACGGGAGCTGAAGTCCCGGAGCCCCGCCGATCGCGTTCCTCTCCAACGCGCGTGGGGGGCGCATTGGACACTGGATCAGACCGGTTCTGGGTTCATGCTTCTCGTGTCGGCTCGCGATTCATCCCGTCCCGCGCTCGCCCCGGGAGAAGTTTCGGCAAACGCCTGCCCAGCAAGGGACTCCGCCGTCGAGTTCCGTGACTAACGCGCCGGGAGTGAACAGAGGAGAGGAACTTTGGGTTCGAACCGGTGAGCTGCGCCTGCGCCCGGCGGAGCGCCGACGTCAGCCCCGACCCCGCTCGGCCTCGAGCAGCACGGCAGCCCGGCGCACGATCCGCAGGAACAGCCCGGATGTCACCGCGCCCTCGAGGTTGCCGTCGCCGAAGCGCTCGCTTCGAACGATGGCCGTCAGGATGTGGCCGAGGTCCTCGGGGGTGGCGCGCTCCATCCGCCCTGGGTCATTGGCGAGGGCCTGCCCGTCGGGTGTCGCCAGCCAGGTCATCCAGTCGAACGGCTGGACCCAACCGCCGGCGGCGATCCCGCCCAGGAACGCCTCGCCGCGCTCGCCGAGCTCGTAGTAGGGCATCGACGTCGAGCCGTCGGCAAGGCGCTCGCCGCCGGCCCAGCGTCCCATGGTGAAGCCCGGGGACTGGAGCTCGGGCAGGAACGCGACGAGGGCTTCGAGGCGGCTGGCGAGGCTGGACGTGGCCACGGGCGGGCGATTGTAGGCCGCGGCCCGTGGCGCAATGCACGAAGGAGGAGTCATCACCCATGCGCCGCGTCCTGATCAGCCTCGGATCCGCGCTCCTGCTGTCCGTGGCGGGTCGCCTCGACCGCCTTCGCCGCCCACTGCGTCAATGAGAGCAAGCCCGAAGGCGCCGGCGTCCAGGGCGTCGTGCTCATCAACCCGGCGACGGGGGAGGCGAGCTTCCTCGGCGCCAACGCCGCGGGCCGGCTGCCCGGCGGGTTCGCCGACGTCTATCTCGACCTCGACTTCTCCGGCACGCTCACCGAAGGGGACCTGCAGGTCGAGAACGACACCTTCCTCGTCGCCAACCACAGCCACAAGGACAACCCCGCGATGGGCAGCCCGGCGGTCCTGCCGCCGGTCCTCGACGGCCGAGATCCGGGTGGCGACGGCCGCGGCGTCGGCGTCAACGAGTAAGGCAGACCCTCGCGCCGAGTCGGCGCGGCAGACACGCATCGAGACCGGGGCCACGAGCCCCGGTCTCTTGTTTTCACGCCGGTTTCACGCCGGTTTCACGCCGGCACGCGGTGTCTGGCCGCGTTGCCAACGCCCTCGCCGACCCTTCGGCGACCCAGCGGACGGCCGCGCATTGGATGCACGATTCTTCGGCTGAACCACCACCGACCCAGGGGACCTGGCTCGGGGAGCCCCGTCAGCGGCCTTTCAGCCGACAGATCCCTCGTCAGGCGCACGACTTGACGGTCGAGGGGCCAGCCGGCCCGCGTCAGGCGAAGAATCGAGCGTCAGACGCGGGGCCGTAGGCTGGACCATCGGACGAGCTGCACGGGGAGTCTCACTGCCCGCGCTACAGCCAGCTCGCCTCGTCGAGCCGCTGGAGCAGGTCGTGGGCGGCGAGCTCGACGGCCTTGTGGCGCCATTCGGCCGCCCGATAGCGACACGCGATCAGCCCCGACCGATGGACCCGCCGGAAGTCGCCGAACACGAAGGCGTAGCGAGCCTTCGTCTCGTCCGAGGCGCCGTCGGTCAGGCCGAGATGCCAGGCCGCGTACTCGTCCCAGGAGTGGCGCTCGAGGTAGCGGTTCTCCGCGTCGGCCCGCGGCTGGACCTCACTCCAGTCGCTGTCGAGCACGTACTGGCGCCGGTCGATGAGGCGCCGCGCGTGTTCGACCGCTCGTTCGTTGACCGCGTAGGTCGGCATCAGCTGCCTACCAGCGGACCGTGACCTTCGAGCCGGTTCGAGCGAAGACGTCGTAGTACAGGTCGAGCAGCTTCTCGTTCGGCTCGCCCTTGTAGCACTGGCACCAGTCGATGAGCTTCACCCGGATGCCGTCGACGTAGACGATGCTGCCTCGCCAGTCGGAGCCGATGGCCCGCCGAAGCGCCGGCCCGGCCGCGGCGTAGGCATCGAAGTCCGTCGTGTCGGGATGGTTGGTCGTGCAGATCGAATAGCCGGCGCGGCAGTACCACGAGGCGTAGCCGGAGATCGAGTTGGCGGTCGACTGGCCGCCAC
>VEOW01000139.1 GCA_012026785.1 Chloroflexota bacterium
CGGGCTCCGTCCCGCTACTGACAAGTGGCTTCGCCAGGGACCTCGTGAGCGTCGCGCGCTCCGGCAAGCCGCGCGCCCTCACGAACAGCTTCTACTCGGCCGACGTCGTCGCGGTCGGGCGAACGGCGGCCCTCACTGCCGTGCCGGACCTGCCGAGCGACAACGCCCTGCCGCGCTGGCTCCGCGACGTCGCCGGCCTGACCGTCGAGGACGCCGGGCGGCGCTGGCGGCTCGCGATCGACCTCGATTCCCCGCTCGACGTCCTGCTCCTCGGCTGGCCCCTCCGGACCGATGTGCCGACCGCCGCCGTCCAAGCGCGACTCGAACGCCTTCGAACGGTGGCATCCGACCCATCGGCCGAGCTCGTTGTCGCCGGGCGGACGAGCGCCACGACCCTTCGCTGGCTCGAACGACGGACGGCATCCCGGACCCGGGCACTGGTCGAGGAACGCGGGCTGCGGGCGATCGGGACGGCCGCGCAGGCGAGGCCGCCGCGCTCGATCCTCGGGCTGCTGCTCGACGACCGTGGGCCGGCGGCCCTCGGCGCGATCCTCGCCGAGCTCGGGGATGCGGCGATCGTCGACACCCGGGTGCTGCTGGCGCATCGCCTTGGCGCAAGCGAGCGCGCCTGGCCGCCCGCGGAGGACCGTTTCGCGTCCGACCTGCTCCTGCCGGACCTGATCTCCGATCCGTGGCTGCACGATCTCACCGCGGCGGCGCTCGAAGCGCCGATCCCCGTCCTGCTCGGCGGTCACACGCTCGTCGGACCCGGGATCCGGCTCGCCCTGCGAAACCCCCGATGAGCGACGAGCCGCGAATCCCGTCACTCGACGTCGGGCTCCGGCGGGTCCGCGAGCTGGACCGGGGTGCGCCGCTGCCCCCGAGCGACCCGGAGCTGGTCGCAAAGATCATTGACGAGATCCGTGCCGAGGGCCCGATGACCTTCGCGCGCTTCATGGAGCTGGCCCTTTACGACCCCGAGCACGGCTACTACGTCGCCGGGACGGCCGGGCCGGGGCGCGAGGGCGACTTCCTGACCGCGCCCGAGGGCCACCCGATCTTCGGCTGGACGATCGCTCGTCGCCTCGAGCAGACCTGGACCGGCCTGGACCGGCCGAGTCGGTTCGTCGTCCGCGAGCACGGCGCGGGCACCGGCGCGCGCGCCCACGGCATCCTCGACGGCTTGCGCCGATCGGGCTCCGACCTCCTCGGCGCGATCCGCTACCAGGCGGTCGAGGCGTCGCCCGCCCGGCTGGCCGCCCTCCGGGAACGCCTGGTGGGGGACGGCCTTGACGCCTGGCTCGAACCCGCGGACGACAGCCCCGCGCCGGGCGCCGTCATCGCCAACGAGCTGCTCGACGCCCTGCCGGTCCATCGCGTGGAAGGCGCGTCCGATGGCTCCCTGCTCGAACTCTTCGTGACGCTCGGCGAGGACGGGGCCTTCGAATGGGTTCGAGGCGAGCCTTCCACGGACGACCTTGCCGCGCGCCTCGACGCCGAGGGCGTGCAGCTCCAACCCGGCCAGGTCGCCGAGATTGGCCTGGCCATCGACGACTGGGTCCGGGCCGCGGTCGCCGGCCTCGAAGCCGGCCTCTTGCTGGTTATCGACTACGGCCATCCGGCCAAGGAGCTGTACTCGCCGCAGCGCGGCAGCCTGCTCCGCACCTACCACCGCCACCGTGTTCACGACGACCCGTTCGTCGCGGTTGGCCGCCAGGACCTGACCGCCCATGTCGACCTGACGGCCGTCGAGCGGGCGGCCGCGGCCGCAGGGCTCACCGCCCTGCCCCCGACGACCCAGGGCCGCTTCCTCGCCGAGCTCGGGCTGGGCGAGCTGCTCGTCGCCCTCCAGACCGACGGCCGGACCGACCTCGCCGGCTACCTCGAAGCGAGGGCGGCGGTCGCTCGAATGCTCGACCCCCGGGCGACCGGGGGCTTCGCCGTCCTCCAGTTAGAACGAGGGCGGTAGGACCCGCGGCTCAGCCGACCACCCTGCGTCAGACGCACGATTCTGCGGCTGAAGCACCAAGGCCCCCTCGCAGGCGGTCGAAATCGGCCTGTGACGGGCGTCCAGCCGACGGATCGAGCGCCGCATGTGGGATTCGTCGGCCGGTCGGCGAGGGGCCTGATCTCAGGCTACGAATCGTGCATGGGGTGCATGGTCGGCGGCTGGAGCGCGGAGAGGCGGACCGGGACGTGCGGCCGGGGGCCGGCAGGCCGGGCGGTTCGGACGCGGCCCGCGATAGAATGCCAAAGGGCGACGGCCGCGGAGCGGCTGGTCGCGAATGCCTCTCACGCAGCCAATGATCGAAGAGCGTCCCCCCGCCCCAGGGACGCCGACGTCCAGGATCGGGCGCCATCGCCAACGTCGGCGCTCGGGAGCGAGGATCGGTTGACCGCGATCTGGTACATCATCGGGTTCGCCATCGCCGCCGGGTCGTTCACCTTCCTGACCTTCGGCGCATCGTGGCTGATCTCGCACCGGAACCGCGGCGACGTCCACAAGGGCTACCCGTACGAGTCCGGGATCGATACCTACGGTGACACCCACGGGCGGTTCGGGCTGTCGTTCTACATCTACGCCCTGCTGTTCGTGGCGTTCGACATCGAGGTCATCTTCATCTTCCTGTGGGCCCTGGTCTTCCGGTCGTTCCCCGACCCGGTGACGGCCTTCACGAGCATGCTCGTGTTCGTCGCGATCCTGCTCTTCGGCCTGGCCTACGCGTGGCGAAAGGGCGTCCTGACATGGCGATGAACGAAGACGTGACAGGCGGCCTGGGCGTTGGCCCGGCCGACGAGACGCAGATGGCATCCGACGTCCCGGGCAATGCGCCGGGCGAGCTCACCGTCGGCGCGACGACCGCGGTGGCCGAGCCGATCGTCGTCCGCAACGAGCTGTGGGCGCCGGCCGATCCGGCGGCCTACTCGGGCGGCCGGCCGGCCGAGATCACCCACCTCGCCGAGTGGGGCGCGACCGAGGCCGGGCGCCGTGATGATGCCCGCTGGTCGGGCATCCTCGAGGTCATCCCGACGAAGGCCGACTACGTCCTGGACCTGCTGCGAGCCAACAGCCTGTGGCCGCTCCTCTCGGGCCTCGCCTGCTGCGCGATCGAGATGATGTCCATGGCGACCTCGCGCAACGACATCGACCGCTTCGGGGCCTTCCCGTTCCGGGCCTCGCCGCGCCAGGCCGATGTGCTGATCGTGGCCGGTACGCTGACGACAAAGATGGCCGGGCCGCTGCTGCGCCTGTGGGAGCAGATGCCGGAACCGAAGTGGTGCGTCGCGATGGGCGACTGCACCTGCTCGGGTGGCCGCTACAAGCGCTCCTACAGCACCGTCGAGGGCATCGACCGGATCATGCCGGTCGACGTCTACGTGCCCGGCTGTCCGCCCCGACCCGAGGGCCTGATCTTCGGGATGATGAAGCTCCAGCAGCTCATCAAGGACCGCCGCGGCCACTGGCCGGAGCGGGCCATCGGGCCGACGGTCCCGAGCGGAGTCTGAGCGTGGATCGTGCCCTCAAGCGCCGCCTCGAGTCGCGGTTCGAGCCCGTCCTCCGTGGCCCGATCCGGCAGCGCCATGACCAGACCGAGATCCGGATCGGCCCCGGCGACGTGTCCGAGGTCCTGCGCACGCTGCACGACGAGCCGGAGTTCGACTTCAAGGTCCTGGCCGACCTCGCCGGTGTCGACACCGGCCGCGAGATGCAGGCCGTCTACCACCTCTGGAGCGCGACGACGAGCGACTGGCTGCGGGTCATCGCGGAAGGCCTGCCACGCGAGGACCCCCGGGTCCCGTCGGTGACGTTCCTGTGGCCGGGCGCCGAGTGGATGGAGCGCGAGACCTACGACATGTTCGGGATCATCTTCGAGGGCAACCGCGACCTGCGGCGGATCTACATGCCGCCCGACTACACCAGCTTCCCGCTGCGGAAGGACTTCTACCTGCCCGATGACTCGGCCCGCTCGCCGGGTGCCGGTGTCCGCCACGTCGAGCGGACGCACTCGCCGGCCGGCGCCCCGGCTGACGTCAGGCGCGAGGTTCGGTCATGACGACCGAGACGCCGCCCCGCCGCTTCCCGGTCGGCACCCACCCCTCGGCCGATGACCCCCGGATCCTCGTCCACGACGACTACGAGGCCTTCGAACCGGTCCCGCCCTATCCGCCTCGAACCGAGCGGGAGGCCGAGTTCTACACCCTCGGCGAGGGCGAGCTGCTGCTCAACGTCGGTCCCCAGCACCCGTCGACCCATGGCGTGCTGCGGGTCGTCCTCAAGCTGGAGGGCGAGCGCGTCGTCGACATCGACCCGGTCCTCGGCTACCTCCACCGCGGCGTGGAGAAGCTGTGCGAGAACGCCGACTACCACCAGACCATCAGCCAGGTCGACCCACTCGAGTACATCAGCTCGCTGTTCTGCGAGTGGACCCCGGTCCTGGCCTACGAGAAGCTCCTCGACGTCGAGGTCCCGCGTCGGGCCGAGTACATCCGGGTCCTCTCGGCGGAGCTCAACCGGATCGCCAGCCACGCCCTGTTCATGGGCTGGTTCGCCCTCGACCTCGGCGGCCTGACGCCAATCCTGTACTCGTTCATCGAGCGCGACGAGATCGTCGAGATGCTGGCCGCCCTGACCGGCCAACGGATGCTCTTCAACTACTTCCGGATCGGCGGCGTCAACGGCGATCTGAACCACGAGTTCATGAGCCGCCTCGGCGACTGGATGAGCCGCGCGACCACCCAGATCGAGGCCAACATCGGGCTGCTGAACGAGAACGAGATCCTCGTCCGGCGAGCCGCCGGGATGGGCGTGATGGACGCCGAGACGGCCCTCCGCTGGTGCATGACCGGCCCGAATCTCCGGGCCACCGGCGTCCCGTACGACATCCGCCGGGCGCACCCGTACTCGGTCTACCCCGAGCTGGAGTTCGACATCCCGACGAAGACCGAGGGCGACTCGCTCGCGCGGTACCTGCTGCGGGCCGAGGAGATCAAGCAGAGCCTCCGGATCATCGACCAATGCCTCGAGCGGATGCCCGACGGCCCGATCATGGCCAAGCTGCCGCGGCTGCTGCGGCCGCGCCCGGGCCGCGCATGGGCGGCGATCGAGGGGCCACGCGGCCTGTACGGGGTCTACGCGATCAGCGACGGCACGGACCAGCCGTTCCGCCTCAAGATCCACGACCCGAGCTTCCTGCACCTCGGCGCGGTCGGCATGCTCCTGCCCGGCAACCTGCTCGCGGACACGATGGCGATCATGGCCTCGCTCGATCCCGTCATGGGCGGCGTCGACAAGTGACCGGGGCTCCTGCGTGACGGCCCTCTCGCGGACGTGGGACCGCCTGACCCTGCCCGGGAAGGCGCTGGCGATCCTCATTCCGCTGCTGCTGGCGCTGACGATCGGGCTGGTCGTCACGCTGATCCTGTTCGGCCCGTTCCTGTGGCAGCTGATCCTCGACAACCTCGAGATCGTCCGGTTCGTCCTGGCGTCGGCCATCCTGCTGGTGATCTTCATCCCGATCGCGTTCATCGTGATCTACATGGAGATGAAGATCATCGCCCTGATGAACCTCCGGATCGGGCCGGAGCGGGTGGGGCCGTGGGGCACGCTGTTCTCGGTCGTTCACGGCCTGAAGTTCCTGTTGAAAGAGGACTTCATCCCGACCCGGGCGGACCCGATCGTGTTCACCTGGGCGCCGGTCGTGGTCTTCTCGACCGCCGCGCTGTCGGCGCTCGTCCTGCCCTTCGCGCCGGGCCTGTATGGCCAGGACTTCAACCTCGCGCTGCTGTACTTCTTCGCGGTGGGCGGGATGACGGTCGTCGGGCTGCTGATGGGCGGCTGGGCGAGCTTCAACAAGTACTCCCTCCTGGGCGGCCTTCGGTCGGCAGCCCAGATCGTCAGCTACGAGATTCCGCTCACCCTCTCGGTCGTGGGCCTCGTGATCCTGGCCGGGACGCTCAGCCTCAACACCATCGTCATGCAGCAGGGCGTGTCGGGCTGGTTCGTCGACTGGTATGCCTTCCGTCAGCCGCTCGGGCTCCTGATCTTCTTCCTGGCCGCGACCGCCGAGGCGAACCGGACGCCGTTCGACATGACCGAGGCCGACCAGGAGATCGTGGCCGGCTTCGCAACCGAGTACTCGGGCATGCGGTTCGCGTTCTTCTTCTTCGCCGAGTACGTCAACGTCTTCATCATCTCGGCGATCACGGTCGTGCTGTTCCTCGGTGGCTGGCAGGCGCCGTTCCCGGTCCCGCACTTCGAGATCCACGTCGATCCCGGCCAGCTCGGGATGGGCCTGCTGTTCCTCGTCGCCCTGGCGCCGCTCGTTGGAACGCTGCTCTTCGCTGCGCCGATCTACCTGCTTCGAAGTCGAACCCGCTGGTGGGTCGCCCTCATCGTCGGCTTCGTCCTGTTCAACGTCGTCGTCGGCGGCCTGGCGTTCCTGTGGGCCTACGTCAGCATCGACTGGGTCGCCGGGCTGTTCTGGTTCGTCGGCAAGACCTTCGCGCTGATCTTCGTGTTCGTCTGGATGCGCGGCACGCTGCCACGGGTCCGGAGCGACCAGCTGATGGCCTTCGCCTGGAAGTGGCTGCTGCCGGTCGCCCTCCTCAACCTGTTCGTGACCGCGCTGGCGGTCATCGTCCTCGACGTGGTCCAGGCCTGATGGACGCGGCCTCATGAGCTTCCTGTCGCAGCTGATCCCGGGCCTCGGGATCGCCAAGGGCATGACCCTGACGCTCAAGCGGTTCTTCGCGCCCAAGGCGACGATCAAGTACCCCGAGCAGAAGGCCGACGTGGCCGTCCGCTTCCGCGGCCGCCTCCAGCTGCTGTGGGACGAGAACGGCCTGCTCAAGTGCGAGACCTGCTTCCAGTGCGCCCAGGCCTGCCCGATCGAGTGCATCGACATGGGCGGGCTGGACACCAAGGGTCGCTTCCACGTCCACTGGGGCCCGCCCGAGACGTACGGCGAACGACGCGAGGAATCGGCACTCCGGCGGTCGGGCCGCGTCGTGCCCGATCAGGCGTACGAGCACTTCGCCGACTTCGACCTCGGGCCGGCTGACGAGATCCTGGCCCGCCACGACCACGATCCGGCCCACATGCTGGCGATCTTCGAGGAGGTCCAGGCGGCCTACGGCCACCTGCCGGTCGCCGCGCTGAAGCGGATCAGCGAGACCACCGGGGCGTGGTACGCAATGCTCTACGGCACGGCCTCGTACTACCGGCACCTGCGCTTCGAGCCGGCGGCGGAGGAGGACCAGGCCGCGGCGATGGCGGCCCGCCGGCCGACCGAGGACGGCTACCTCGCCGCGCTCGGGGCGTCGCTCGCGGGCGGCGAGGCCGGCAGGACCGGCACGGCCGGCGATCCCGGCAATACCGGCACGGCCGGCGAGCCCCGCAAGACCGCTTCGAAGCGGCGGAGCGACGCGTGACGACCTTCCTGCCGACGCCGTCGGGCTGGCCCTCGATCCTGCTGGCCCGCCGCGGCGAGCCCGACCCGACCGATCTCGCGGCGGCCGTCCGGGCCGGTGCCTTCGGCGGGCTGACGACTGCCGTCCGCGAGCTCGGCCCGGCGGCCACGATCGCGACCCTCGAGGACGCCCGGCTGCGGGGGCGCGGCGGGAGCGGCCACCTGGCGGCAGAGAAGTGGCGGGCGGCGGCCAGGACCCCGGCGAAGGCGCGCTACGTGGTGGCCAACGGCTACGGGGCCGACCCGGCCGCCTCGACCGATCGGACCCTCCTCGAGACCGATCCGTACGCCGTCATCGAGGGCGCCGCGATCGCGGCCTTCGCCATCGGCGCGGAGGAGGTCCACATCGCCGTCCGGGCGACCGCGACCGAGGCCATCCGGCGCCTGGACGCGGCGATCGTCGCCGCGCTGGAAGCTGGCTTCATCGGCGAGGACGCCCTCGAGAGCGGGCAGCGCATCGAGGTCACCGTCCGGCCCCTCCAGGGCGCCTACATGCTCGGCGAGGAGACCGTCCTGCTGAAGGCCCTCGAGAGCCGGCGCGGCCAGCCCGAGCAGCGGCCACCCCACCCCTCGACGAGGGGCCTCGAGGGCATGCCGACGCTCGTCCAGAACGTCCAGACCCTCGCCCTCGTGCCGTTCATCCTGCGCCGCGGCGCGGCGGCCTTCCTCGGGGTCGGCGACCCGGCCGAGCCGGGCACGGTCCTCGTCGAGGTCCGCGGACCGGAGGCCAGCGGGATCGCCGAGGTGCCCCTTGGCACGCCATTGCGCGACGTCGTCGCCCTGGCCGGAGGGGCCGCCCGGGGCCGCAAGGTCAAGGCCGTCGTCGTCGGCGGCCCCGCCGGCGGGATCCTGCCCGCCGGGCAGCTGGACACGCCCTACAGCTTCGAGGGCCTGCGCGCGGCCGGCGCCCACGTCGGCTCGGGCTCGGTGGTCGTGGCCGACGATCGGGCCTGCGTCGTGGACCTGGCCCGGGTCCTGACCCGGTTCTGCGCCGACGAAGCCTGCGGCAAGACGATCCCCTGCCGGATCGGGCTCCGGCGCCTGGCCGAGATCGGCGGGCGGATGACCGCCGGGACCTCGCGGGCCGGCGACCTGCAGCTCCTCGAGGATCTCTCGGCCGACGTCGTCGGCGCGGCCCTCTGCGATCACGAGCGGCTGGCCACGCTGCCACTGCTGAGCGGGCTACGATATTTCCGCGCCGAGGTCGACGCACACCTCGAGCGCGGCGAGTGCCCGGCCGGCGTCTGCCGCCCGGCAACCCTCGCCCCGGCCGCCGCCGGCCGGACCACCCCAGCCCGTCAGTCCAGGGCCCAGGCATGACCGATCTGATCACGCGCCCCGACGCCGCCACCGAGCCGGCCGCCACCGAGCCGGCCGCCCAGCCGCCGGCACGACGCGAGCACGACGGCGACCGCCATCGCCGCCCCGACGGCTCGCCCGAGGCACGGCCGGACGTCCCGGCCGTCCTGAGCACGGCCGTCCCCGTCGAGGACACCCACGCCGAACGGCTCCTCACGACCCAGGCGCCACAGCGCCCGCTGGCGACGCCGCCGATCCGGATCGAGGTCGACGGCCGCGTCGTCGAGGGCTTCGAGGGCCAGACGATCCTCGAGGTCTGCCGCGACAACGGCATCGAGGTCCCGACGCTGTGCTACGAGCCGAAGCTGCCGGGCTTCGGGGCCTGCCGGATGTGTGTCGTCGAGGTCGAGGGCGAGGAGCACCCGCCGATCAGCTGCTCGCGGGCGGCCGAGGCCGGGATGAAGGTCCAGACCCAGACCGAGGAGGTCCGTCGGCTGCGCCGGACCAACCTCGAGCTGATCTTTTCCGACCACAACGCCTATTGCCTCCCGCCCTGCCAGTTCAAGTGCCCCAGCCACATCGACATCCCGGGCTTCCTGAAGCAGAACGCCGAGGGCAACTTCCGGGAGTCGACCCGGATCTTCAAGCGGACGATCCCGTTCCCGTCCGTCCTCGGCCGGGTCTGCCCGGCGCCGTGCGAGGAGCACTGCCGACGCGACGAGGTCGACGAGGCGATCGCCATCCGCGACAGCCACCGCTACGCCGGCGACATGGTCATCAAGGCCATGCTCGACGACGGCGTCGAGCCCCCGGTCCCGTTCGAGGTCCAGCCCAAGACGGGCCGCCGGGTGGCCGTCATCGGCTCGGGCCCGACGGGCATGGCCGCCGCCTACTACCTGCTGATCAACGGTCACGACGTGACCGTCCTGGAGCGCGATCCCGCGCCCGGCGGGATGCTCCGCTACGGCATCCCCCAGTACCGCCTGCCGAAGGTCGAGGTCCTCGAGGCGGAGTACGAGAGCGTCACCCGCCTCGGCGGGAAGGTCGTCTGCAACCAGGCCCTGGGCCGCGACTACTCGCTCGACGATCTCCAGTTCCAGGGCTACGACTCGGTCGTCATCGCCATCGGCTGCTACGACACCAACAAGCTCGGCATCCCCGGCGAGGACGCCGCCGAGGTCCTCGACGGCCTCGAGTACCTGCGGACCGCGACCCTCGGCCTGCCCTACCCCGACCACGCCGGCAAGCGGGTCGTCGTCATCGGCGGCGGCTTCACCTCCATGGACTGCTCGCGGACCTCGGTTCGCCAGGGGGCCAAGGAGGTCACGCTCGTCTACCGCCGCGACATGAAGGACATGCCGGCGGCGAACGAGGTCCACGAGGCCCTCGAGGAGGGTGTGACCGCGATCTTCCAGGCTGGCCCGACGAAGGTCATCACCGACGCGAAGGGCAACGTGACGGGGGTCGAGTTCATTCGAATGCGGCTCGGCGAGCCCGACGCCTCCGGTCGGCGCCGACCCGAGCCGGCGCCCGGCACGGAGTTCGTCGTGCCCTGCGACCGGGTCCTGCTGGCCATCGGCCAGGGCCCCGAGCTCGACTGGATCGGCCCCGGCTCCCAGGGCGTCAGCGCCACCAAGAACCGCCGGCTCCAGGCCGACGCGGTGACGTTCGAGACCGGCCGGCCGGGAGTGTTCGCGACGGGCGACGTCCGGATCGGCGCCTCGACGGTCGTCCAGGCGATCGCCGAGGGCCGCCGCGCCGCCTACGCCGTCGACGCTTACCTGAAGGGCCGCGACCTTGCCGCGATCAAGACCCGCCAGACCCTCGCCGAGCCCCAGCCCGAGTTCCTCTCGATCGTGCCGTTCACGGCCGAGGTCAAGGAGCCGCGCTACCGCATGAAGGCGCTCGAAGCGGACCTACGCAACGACAACTACGTCGAGTACGAGATCCCGTACTCGCGCGACGAGATCGTCGCCGAGTCGACACGCTGCCTCCAGTGCACCTGCGAGGCGATCGGCTACTGCGACCTGCGGCGTCTCGGGATCGAGTACGGCACGACCCTGCGGACCCTCGAGCCGCAGCACCACCAGGGCGCCGGCTTCCGGAGCGTGACCGAGAACCGCTTCACCGGCGTCAACCACGACTACGTCCGCGACGACAGCCACGCCTTCATCCTGCGCGAGCCGTCGCGCTGCATCGACTGCGGTCGCTGCGCCAACGTCTGCGCCGAGGTCGTCGGCGCGGCCTGCTACGACTTCATGCGGATCGGCTTCGACACCCTCGTCACGACGCCGCTGGACATGAGCCTCAACGACACGCCGTGCGTGTCGTGCGGCCGCTGCGCGGAGACCTGCCCGACCGGGGCCCTGATGCCGAAGCCGCGGGTCCTCCAGAAGTACGAGGTCGACGAGAGCCGCTGCATCCTGTGCGGGATCTGCGTCGACGCCTGCCCCTACGACGCCCTCCGGGACGGCGGCGAGTTCGAGCTGACCCACGCCAGCCGGGCCGAGCCGATGATCGATCTCATCGCCCTGGCCCAGGTCGACCGCGAGACCGAGATGACCTACGTTCGAAAGGAGCGCGACTGGCTCCAGCGGGCGATCGCCGAGGGCCGCTACGTCGACGATCGGCGGCTCCTGCCGGTCCTGCCGCCATCGCTCGCTCGCAACGGGGATGGGACCGACGGCCCCCTCAGCCGGCCAAACGAGGCGCCGTTCGAACCGCCGCGCCTCGGGTCTGCGGGAACGCACCCGCATGCCCACCTGAAGTAGCCGATGCGCGCCTGGCTGTACCTGATCGGCGGGCTGATCGCCTTCGGCGTCGTGGCCACCCCCGGCCTCGCGGTGATGCTGCTGTTCGGCGGCGACGCGGCCGACATCCTGCTCGCCTCGCTGGCGACGCTGATGCTCGTGTCGGCGATCGCGGTCGTGACGATGCGCGACATCATCCGCTGCGGCCTGGCGATGATCGTCAGCTTCCTGGCCCTGGCCGGGATCTACGTGATCCTCCGGGCGCCGATCGTCGCCGCAGCCCAGGTCATCATCTACATCGGCGCGATCAGCGTCCTGATCCTGTTCGCGATCATGCTGACCCAGGACAAGGTCGCCCCGGCCCGTCTGGTGTTCCAGACGCAGGCCCTGCCGGCGGGCATCGCGGCGATCGTCCTGGCCGTGCTGGTCGCCCTGGCCGCGGTCGGCACCGACTGGCCGGGCGCCGTCGATCGCATCGGCATCGCGACGGTCGAGGTCGCGCAGCTGCTGTTCGACGAGTACCTGCTGCCGTTCGAGGTCGTCAGCGTGCTGTTGCTGGCGGCCGTCGTCGGCGGGGTGTTCCTGGCCAAGCGCGAGCCGTCGCAGCGCGACGAGGGCCCGATCTGATGGGCTTCGCCGACAGCCTCGACAACTACCTGATCCTCGCCGGCGCGCTGTTCGCGATCGGGGCGTTCGGCTTCCTGGCCCGTCGCAACGCGATCTCGATGCTGATGTCGATCGAGCTGATGCTGAACGCGGTGAACCTCGCGATCGTCGCGTTCGGGGCGTTCGTGCCGGCCCTCCAGGGTGATGGCGCGATCATCGCCCTGATGGTCATGGCCGTCGCCGCGGCCGAGGCCACGGTCGGGCTGGCGATCGTGATCGCCATCTTCCGCAACCGCCGGACGCCCCTCGTCGACGAGTACGACGCGATGCGCCGATGAGCCACGACATCCTCATCCCGCTGATCATCGCGTTCCCGCTGGCGGGCTTCCTCGTCACCGCCGCGATCGGCCGGCGCCTGGGCCTCGACGCGTTCTGGATCCCGGTCGGGGCGGTCGTCGCGTCGTGGGTCGTGGCGATGATCGTCGTGGCCGCGGCGCTGACCGGCGCCGAGCCGTACGGCGAGCACGGCTACGGCGTGGAGCTGTGGCAGTGGATCCCACTGCACGGCACGGACTCGCCCACCGGCACCTCGGCGATCAGCGCCGGCCTGTTCGTGGATGGCCTGACCGCGGCCCTGCTGATCGTCGTCACGACGATCGGGATGCTCGTTCATGTCTATTCGATCGGCTACATGCGTCACGACCCCGGGTACTGGCGCTTCTTCGCGTACCTCAACCTGTTCATGGTCTCGATGCTTCTGCTGGTACTGGCAGACAGCTGGCTGGTGCTGTTCGTGGCCTGGGAGCTGGTCGGGCTGTGCAGCTACCTGTTGATCGGCTTCTGGTATCGCAGGCGCAGCGCCGCCGAGGCCTCGAAGAAGGCGTTCATCGTCAATCGGGTTGGCGACGTCGGCTTCATCCTCGGCGTCATCGCGATCTTCATCAATACCGGCACGCTGAGCATCCGGGACTCGATCGGGGTCCTGACGTCCGAGACACTCGTCGCCTTCCCGATCCCCGTCGCGATCATCGCTCTGCTGCTGTTCGCCGGGGCGGTCGGCAAGAGCGCCCAGTTCCCGCTCCACGTCTGGCTGCCCGACGCGATGGAAGGCCCGACCCCGGTCTCGGCCCTGATCCATGCCGCGACGATGGTCAACGCCGGGGTCTACATGGTCGCCCGGGCCAACCCGATCTTCGCCTCGGCGCCGGAGGTCATGACGTTCGTCGCCGGCATCGGCATCTTCACCGCGATCCTGGCCGCCTCGATCGCGATGACCCAGACGGACATCAAGCGCGTCCTCGCTTACTCGACCCTCAGCCAGCTCGGCTACATGTTCGCGGCCCTCGGGGTCGGCGCCTTCACGGCCGCGATCTTCCACCTCATGACCCACGGCTTCTTCAAGGGCCTGCTGTTCCTCGGCTCCGGGTCGGTCATCCACGCCGTCCACGAGGAGCAGGACATGCGCAAGATGGGCGGCCTCGCGAAGAAGATCCCCCACACCTACTGGACGATGCTCATCGGCGCCGTGGCCATCGCCGGCATCCCGCCGCTCGCGGGCTTCTTCAGCAAGGACGAGATCCTCGGCGAGGCCTTCAAGCTTCACTTCGAATGGGTCTGGGCGATCGGGATCGTGGTCGCGATCATGACCGCGTTCTACATGTTCCGGCTGATCGGCCTGACCTTCTGGGGCGAGAGCCGCGTCGATCCGGCGGTCGAGCCGAAGATCCACGAGTCCCCGCCGACGATGACGATCCCGCTGTGGCTCCTCGCCATCCCGTCGATCGTCCTCGGGGTCGTCCTGACCTGGCCGGGCCCGCCGCTTGGCCCGCTGTTCGGGATCGAGGCCTCCGGCCCGCTCCACACCTGGCTCCACGGGGTCTTCGAACCGGGCCTCGAATTGCTGGGCCACCACGCCGAGCCGTACCAGCTGTTCGGCATCGATGGTGCGCTGATCGGCGCGAGCGTGGCCGTGGCGGTCGGCGGCATGCTCGCCGCGTGGCGGCTGTTCGGCGTCGAGCTCGGGCCGCTGCGCCGGTCCGGGCGGCCCGAGGAGGTTCGAAGCCTGACCACCCGCGTGCCGGCGCTCTACCGGGCGTCGGTCAACAAGTGGTGGTTCGATGACCTCAACCACGTCATCTTCGTCGTCATCGGCGGCTTCCTGGCCCGCGCCGCCGCGTGGTTCGATGCCCGCGTCGTCGACGGCATCGTCAACGGCATCGGAACCGTGACCCGCCGGTCGGGCGGGGGGTTGTCACAGATCCAGACCGGCCGCGTCCAGAACTACGCGCTCGGCATCGCCCTCGGGCTGATCGCCATGGCCGGCTCGTACCTCGTGATCGCGGCCCGCTGATGGACCCGCTGCCGTGACCGGCCTGCCGCTCCTCTCGATCGTCGTCTTCGCGCCGCTCGTCGGCGCGCTGGTCATCGCCTTCGCCCCGGAGCGCTGGGCCCGGCCGCTGGCCCTCGCGACGGCGCTCGTGGCGTGGCTCGTGTCGCTCTACGTCGCCACCCTGTTCGATCCCGGTGCCAGCGGGTTCCAGCTCGTCGAGGAGGTGTCCTGGATCCCCCTCTTCGGGATCGAGTACAAGCTCGGGATGGACGGCCTGGCGCTCGTCCTCGTCGTCCTGACCACGAGCCTGACCTGGATCAGCATCCTGGCGAGCTTCAAGCCGATCCAGACGCGGATCAAGGAGTACATGGTCAGCTTCCTGATCCTCGAGGTCGGGATGGTCGGCGTGTTCCTGGCCCTCGACACCTTCCTGTTCTACATCTTCTGGGAGGTCGTCCTGGTCCCGATGTACCTGATCATCGGCATCTGGGGCGGGGCGAACCGGATCTACGCCACGATCAAGTTCGTCCTCTACACGCTCGTCGGCTCGCTGCTGATGCTGGTCGCCATCCTGGCGACCGCGTTCGCCTTCCAGGAGGCCAACGGCGGCAGCTGGGTCGGGGCGTTCGACTTCGAGGTCCTCCGGGCCCATGCCGCGACGGCGGGATTCGCCGACGGCCTCCAGATGCTGGCCTTCGCGGCCTTCTTCCTGGCCTTCGCGATCAAGATCCCGATGGTCCCGTTCCATACCTGGCTGCCCGACGCCCACGTCGAGGCGCCGACGGCCGGCTCGGTCATCCTGGCCGGGGTCCTGCTCAAGCTCGGCGGCTACGGCTTCATCCGCTACAACCTCGGGCTGTACCCGGACGCCGCCCAGGCGTATGCCCCGCTGATCGTGATCCTGAGCGTCATCGCGATCATCTACGGCGCGATCGTGGCCATGGTCCAGCCGGATCTCAAGAAGCTCGTCGCCTACTCGTCGGTCAGCCACATGGGCTTCGTGACCCTCGGCATCTTCGTCTTCCAGCCCCAGGCGATGGACGGCGCGATCCTCCAGATGATCAACCACGGCCTGATCACCGGCGCCCTGTTCCTCCTGGTGGGCGTGATCTACGAGCGGACGCACGACCGCACGATCGCGAAGATGGGCGGCCTGGGCGACCGGGTGCCGGTCTACGCGGCCTTCTTCGGGTTCTTCGTCTTCGCCTCCGTGGGCCTGCCGGGCCTGTCCGGGTTCGTGGGCGAGTTCCTCACGCTGATCGGCACGTTCGCCGTCCAGCCGTGGGCGGCCGTGGTGGCGACGTTCGTGATGATCCTCGCCGCCGGGTACCTGCTGTGGATGTTCCAGCGGGTGGCGTTCGGGGAGGTGTCGGAGTTCCTCAGGGGGCTCGGCGGGCACC
>VEOW01000106.1 GCA_012026785.1 Chloroflexota bacterium
CCGAGGTCGTCAATTGCTTCCGCTGTCCTCGGCTCGTGGCCTGGCGCGAGCTGGTGGCCCGCGAGAAGGTCAGGCGCTTCCGCGACGAGCCGTACTGGGGCCGGCCGGTCCCCGGCTTTGGCGACGCGGACGCGCGGATCCTGATCGTTGGCCTCGCCCCGGCGGCCCACGGCGGCAACCGAACAGGGCGGGTCTTCACGGGCGACGCCAGCGGCGACTTCCTGTGGGCCGCCCTGCACGCCGTCGACATGGCCGATCGGCCCTCGTCGCGGCGGGCGAATGACGGCCTCACGCTCTTCGGCGTGCGAATCGCCGCAGCCGTGCGGTGCGCGCCGCCGGCCAACAAGCCGACCGTCGAGGAGCGCGACAACTGCGCGCCGTACCTCGTCCGCGAGCTGGCGGCCCTCGACAGCGTCCGGGTAATCGTCGGTCTCGGCGGATTCGCCTGGGACGCCGTCCTCCGAACCTTCGTCGCGCTCGGCACACCGATCCCTGAGCCGAAGCCGCGCTTCGGACACGGTGCGGAGTACCAGCTCGGCCCCTGGACGCTGCTCGGCAGCTACCACCCGAGCCAGCAGAATACGTTCACCGGCCGCCTCACCCGGCCGATGCTGGAGGCCGTCCTGGCGCGCGCGAGGACCCTGGCCGCCCTCGACTGACGCTCGCGAATATCCTTCCCGGTGCATGGCAATCCGTGACTACTACGAGGTGCTCGGCGTCGAGCGCGGGGCCTCGGACGCCGATATCAAGAAGGCCTTCCGCCGGCTGGCCCAGCAGTGGCACCCGGACGTGAACCAGGACGAGGCCGCCTCGCAGCGCTTCAAGGAGATCAGCGAGGCCTACCAGGTCCTGTCCGACCCCGAGCGACGCCAGCGTTATGACCTGTTCGGGAGCGTCGAGGGTGGCGACGCGTTCTCCGGCGGCTTCGCCGGCTTCGCCGACATCTTCGACGCATTCTTCGGCGCGACCGCGGGCGGCGGCGCGGCAACGCGGCGCGGGCGACCGGCGGCCGGCTCGGACCTTCGATACGACCTCCGGATCACGTTCGAGGAGGCCGTCCTCGGGACCGAGAAGGAGATCGAGTTCCCGGTGCTCGGCCGCTGCGATACGTGCGGCGGCAGCGGCGCCAAGCCCGGCACCCAGGCGACGACCTGCCCCCAGTGCAATGGCCGTGGCGAGGTCAGGGCGGTGCGCCAGACGATGCTCGGCCAGATGATCAACGTCACGGCCTGCCCGCGCTGCCACGGCGAGGGCCGGATCGTCGAGAGCCCCTGCGAGACCTGCCGCGGCGAGGGCCGAACCGAGCGGCGTCGCCAGCTGCGCGTCACGATCCCGGCCGGGATCGACGAGGGCCATCAGATCCGCCTCAGCAACGAGGGCGAGGTCGGGCGGCGGGGCGGTCCAGCCGGCAGCCTCTACGTCGCGGTCCACGTCGCACCCCACCCCGAGCTCAAGCGCGAGGGGACCGAGCTGATCTACGAGGCGAACATCGGCCTTGCCCAGGCCGCCCTCGGGACGACGATCACCGTTCCGACCGTGGAGGGCGAGGAGGACGTCGAGATCCGGCCCGGCACCCAGCCCGGCACGGAGATCCGGCTGCGCGGTCGTGGCGTCCCGTACCTCCGCCGCGGCGGGCAGCGGGGCGACCTCCACGTGATCGTCGACGTCGACGTCCCGTCCCGGCTCACGAAGGCCCAGCGCGAGGCCCTTCAGGCCTATGCCAAAGCCACCGGTGAGGTCGTCAACGAGGGCAGCGGCCTCCTCGAGCGCGTTCGAGACAAGCTCGCCTGAGCGTGGCCAGCGGCGGCCAATGGCTCGAGCTCGCGGTCGAGGCCGACGTCGAGGCGGTCGAGGCGGTCAGCGAGATCCTCGGCCGAGTCGCGCGCGGCGGAACGAGCGTCGAACCCGCCTTCCGGCTGGTCGACGACGGGCTCGGGGCGACGGTCGATCCAGCCCGTCCGGCCGTCGTTCGAGCCTACCTTCCGATCACCGACCCAGCCTCGGTTGAACGGGCGGTCGACGAGGTTGCTCGGGCCCTCGGCCACCTGCAGGCGTTCGGCCTGCGCCCGATCGGGGACCTTCGAACCCGGACCATTGACGACGCCGACTGGGCGGATGCCTGGAAGGTCCACTTCCCGGTCCTGCGAATCGGCCGCCGGATCGTCATCCGGCCCACGTGGCGCGTCCACGAGCCGGAGCCCGGCGACGTCGTCCTGGCGCTCGATCCGGGGATGGCGTTCGGGACCGGGCTGCACCCGACGACCCGGCTGTGCCTGGCGGCCCTCGAGGCTGTCGCCGATCGGCGGCCGCTGGGCCGCGTCCTCGACCTCGGCTGCGGCTCCGGGATCCTGTCCGTGGCGGCGGCTCGCCTCGGGGCGACCGAAGTCCTCGGCGTCGACGTCGACCCGATCGCGGTCGAGGCGACCGCGGCGAACGCCGCCGGCAACGGTGTCGAATCGACCGTCCAGGCCAGGCTGGGGTCCGTGCCGACCGGGGCCGGTCCGTTCGACCTCGTCGTCGCCAACCTCATCGCGTCGCTGCTCGTCGAGCTGGCCGATCCGATCGCCGGGGAGCTGGCGCCTGGCGGCAGCCTGGTTGCCTCGGGGATCTTCCGGGACCGCGAAGCCGAGGTGGTGGCGGGGTTCGACGCGCGGGGGCTCGAGGTCCTGGCACGACTGGTCGAGGACGACTGGGTCGCCCTGGAGCTTCTTCGCGGCGGCTGATTCGGGGCGGCCACCCTAGAATCGCGGCCGATGCCCCAGACGCTCTTCCCGATCCTGCTCGTCGTGCACATCGCGCTGGCCGTCGCGCTGTTCGTGCCGTCGCTGCTGCTGCCGTTCGCGTTCCGGGCGCGGCGCGGCTCGCTCAAGCCCGAAGCCGTCGGCCCGGTCACCCGCTTCCTGCTGGCCCTCCAGGCTCGCGGCACGGTCTGGATCGGCGTCGGGCTCGCGGTCACCGGCGTCGGCTTGGTGGCGACCCTCGGTTGGGGCCTGTTCTCCCAGCCGTGGCTCGTCGTCGCGCTGGCGATCTACGCGGCGAATCTCGGGCTGGCGTACTTCATCCAGCTGCCTCGGCTGCGGACCCTGCTGGGGCTGCGCAACGGCGCGGACGGCCGCTGGCCGGCGCTCGCCCGCCGCCAGCGCTACATCTCGTACGTCATGGCCGGGCTCGTCGGAACGATCGCGTTCCTCATGAGCACGAAGCCGGCGCTGTGGTGAGCCGACGGAGCGGAGGGTGAGCGAGATGGCGGATCGAGCCCGAGATCCGGAATGCCTGTTCTGCCGGATCGTGGCCGGCGAGGTGCCGACGACGAAGGTCCACGAGGACGACGCGCTTGTCGCGATCCGTGACATCGCCCCGCGCGCCCCGACGCACGTCCTGCTGCTGTCGCGCGAGCACATTCCGTCGGTAGCCGAGCTCAGCGACGCCGACGCCGCGCTCGTCGGGCGGATCTTCGCCGCGGCCGCGGCGATCGCTCGCGCCGAGGGCATCGCCGAGCGCGGCTATCGCGTCGTCACGAACGTCGGGGAATGGGGTGGCCAGAGCGTCAACCACCTGCATTTCCACCTGATGGGGGGCCGGGCCTTCGGCTGGCCACCGGGGTGACTCGATCCGTCGCAGCCGCGCGGCGCGCGACGCTGATGTGGGCGCTGGTCGCGGCCCTCGTCGCGGCCTGCGCGGCCCCCTCGTCGAGAGGCCCGACCTACCCACCCCAGGGCGTGTCGCCGCCGCCGGCGGGCGAGGGCAGCCAGGCGGCGCTCAGCCAGGTCCTGCAGGCGCTGGCCGCAGCCGGGCTCGAGGCGACGATCTCCACCCGACCGTATCGGCCCCCCGAGGCGGCCCGCCTGGCGGCGGCGGCGCGCACCGTCGTCCAGGTCAAGCTGCCGAGTGATCCGGAGCGCGGCCTGCTGGCGGTCTACGAGCTTGGATCGTCGGCGGCCGCACGAGCGGCGGCCGAGGAGCAGGCCGCGTACATCGCCACCGGTCCCGGCCGGATCCAGTTCCCGCCCGACGCCCGCTTCGCCATCCGCCTCGTCGGTTCGAGCGTCGTCTTCTTCACCTGGTCGCCCGGCAGCGCGTCGGACCCTCGAACGGGCGACATCGCCACGGTCCTCGCGTCGGTCGGGACGGAGGTGCCCGTCGGGGCCTGACCCGTCGGTCGGTTCGAACGGTCAGTCGGTTCGAACGTCGACCGGGTTCTCCACTCGCGCCCAGGCCCGGATCGGGTCGCGCCGGACCTTGAAGGTGTGGGTTCGGGGGAAGTCGGCTTGGGGCCAGAGGCGCCAGGCGGCGATCCGCTGGTTCGCGCCGAGCTGGGCGTTGGCCGCTCTGACCGCGACATCGAGCTGATCGCGGATCTCCTCGGGCGGTGTCGACGGGTCGAAGTCCAGCTCGCGTCCGGTGTGCAGCGGTCCCTGGCGACCGGGCGCCAGGAGGATCGCCTCGATGCGGCCGGGCTTCGTCTCGACGACGACGGAGTCGCGGATGCCTGCCACTCGGAGCGCGTTTTCGATGTCCTCGGGATAGACGTTGAAACCGTTGGGTAGGACGATCATGTCCTTCTTTCGGCCCGAGAGGATCAGCCGACCCTCGGGATCGAGGTGCCCGACGTCGCCGGTCTTGAACCAGCCGTCCTCGGTGTACGACGCCTCGGTGAGGCCGGGCTCGTCCCAGTAGCCCTTGAACAGGGGGCGCCCGCGGAACTGGATCTCGCCGTCGTCGGCGAGGCGCATCTCGATGCCCTCGGGCGGTCGTCCGACGGTGCCGAGGCCATGGTCCTCGAGGGTCGTGCATGCGCCCGTTCCGGTCTCGGTCGTGCCGTAGCCCTGCATGACGATGACGCCGATGTCCTCCCACGCCTGTTGGAGGGCGGGCGGCAGGAACGCGCCGGCGGACACGAACAGGCGGAACTCGCTGCCGAGCTGCTTGTGGAGGCTCCGGAACAGCAGCCGGCGGATCGGGAGCGGCAGGTGGCGGGCGATGCCGCGCAGGCGGTCGAACAGCCCGCGCCGGCCGGTCTTGTCGACCTCGCGTTCGATGCCGCTCCAGAACAGGTCGAGCAGCTGCGGCGCGACGACCATCGAGGTCACCCGGAGCTCGCGGAAGGCCTCGAACAGGACCCGCGGGTTGAGGCTGCGGGGGTACAGGACGTGGGCGCCGACGCTCACGGCGTAGTAGAGGGCGACCGACTGCTCGAGCAGGTGCGACAGCGGCAGCATCGACACGAGGCGGTGCTCGAGCGGCGGGATGATCCGGTGGAACGACTCGATCGAGGCACCGAGGTTGTCGTGGGCCAGCATCACGCCCTTCGGGGCGCCGGTCGTGCCCGAGGTGAAGATGAGCTCGAAAACCTCGTCGGCGGCGGGCTTCGGCCACGCGGCGACCTGGGCCTCCCAGTCGGCGGGCATGGGGTGCCCAGCCGCGTCGCCGGCGTGAGGCGGGGCGGTGAGCTGTTCGACCGTCGTCGTTGGGAACGTCTCGAGGCCGGCGTCGCGGGGGTCCGGGGCGTCGCGGCCCGCCCCGATGACGAGGTGCTTGGCGCCGGACTTGTCCCTGACCTTGTTGATCGCATCGGCCGACATCCGGAGATCGAGAGGCACGAAGATGAGTCGCGCCCGCATCGCCCCGAAGTAGGAAGCCGCGAGCTCGCTCCGCGACGGCGACCAGGTCACGATCCGGTCACCGGGCTGCAGGCCGAGTGCGCGCAATCGGTAGGCGGCCAGCCGGGTTCGACGATCGAGCTCGCGGTAGCTCCACGTCTCGGTCGTCCCGTCGTCGCGGCGGACGCTGAGCGCGGGCCGCTCGTCGTACCGCGCGACGGCGTCCTCGAGCAGATCGATCAGGGTGGCCATCGTGCCGATTCTCCCTCGCTCCGGCGCCGATCGTAGGACGCTTCCGAGGTCGCGGTGTCACGCCCACGGGTGCCGAAAACCGGGGGGCTGGGCGCGGTTGGCAGGGGTTGGCGCGGCGGGCGGCGGAAGTCGAGACGAGAATGCGCCCGGAATAGGGCGGATGCCGGGTTTGACCCCTCCCGGGTCCTGTGCCACACTCCGGCGGCCCTTGCCGGGGTTACCGCGGGGGCCGCACCGGACTCGACTGGGCAGCGAGCCGGGGGACGCGTCCGAAATCGCCGCCCGAGGAGGTGAACCCGGGATTGGCAGAAGTTCGAGTTGGTGAGAACGAGACGTTCGAGAGCGCCCTGCGCCGCTTCAACAAGAAGATCCAGCAGTCGGGCATCCTCGCCGAGGCTCGCCGCCGCGAGCACTACGAGAAGCCCAGCGTGAAGCGCAAGCGCAAGGAAGCCAAGCGCAAGAAGAACGCACGGACGTCGCAGGGCTGATCGGCTGGACGGCCGGGACCGTCCGCGAGCCATCGAACGAGCCCGGCGCCACCGCCGACACCCTGGGGTCCGCCCCGTCCACACCGGCCCAGGCCCCGCGGGGCAGCCGGCGCGACGAGCCACCCGAGGTGCCATCACCGGTGACACTCCGAGAGCGAATCCAGGCCGAGATCACGACCGCCATGCGGTCGGGTGACGCGCTGCGCCGCGACACGCTCCGGATGGCCGAGAACGCGATCTACAACGCCG
The DNA here is from genome assembly GCA_012026785.1 of Chloroflexota bacterium. Classification (GTDB taxonomy): domain Bacteria; phylum Chloroflexota; class Limnocylindria; order Limnocylindrales; family CSP1-4; genus UBA5189. The sequence continues at coordinate 6,590 of VEOW01000106.1, forward strand.
AGAAGCGCGACCGGCGAACCTACTCCGACGACGAGGTCGCGGCGATCCTCGCCCGCGAGGTGAAGACCCGCCGCGAATCGATCGAAGCCTTCCGCGGAGCCGGCCGCGAGGATCTCGCTTCGAAGGAGGAGGCCGAGGTCGAGATCCTCGCGGCGTTCATGCCCGCGCAGCTGACCGAGGCCGAGATCGCGGCGCTCGTGGACGAGGCGATCGCAGCGACGGGCGCGACCGGCCCCCGGGAGATGGGCAAGGTCATGGGCTGGCTTTCTCCCAGGACCAAGGGTCGCGCCGACGGGCGGGTCGTCAGCGGCGTGGCCAGCGCCCGACTGGCGGGGATGTCAGGGTCCGGGATGTCGGGGCACGGCTGACGATGCTCACCAGGCGCATCGACGAGGCCGTCCTGCCGACCCGCCGCGAGGTCATCCGGCTCGTCGCGATTGCCGGCGCGCTCATCTTCGCCCTCACGGCGATGCTCGGGGTCGACTTCTCGCCGACGCTCGACGTCCGTGCCGGGGACCTCGCCCCGACCGACATCCGCGCGCCGCGGGCGATCACCCTGACCAACGAGACGCTCACCGAGGAGGCTCGCGAGGAGGCCAGGCGACTCGTCCCGCCGCAGTACGACTACACGAGCGAGCGTGCGATCGCGATCGCCGCCGCCCAGCTCGAGGCGTTCAACGACGCGGTCGAGCCACTCGACCAGGCCTTCGCCCCCGAGACGACCGACGAGGAGCGCCAGGCCCTTCTCGACCAGGTCCTCCCGGATCTCACCCGCGAAGCGCGCGACGTCCTGCAGACGATGCCACCCGGTCGCTGGGCGCCCGTTCGCACCGAGGCGGCCCGCGTCCTCGATGTCACCGAGCGGACGGAGCTCCGCGATAGCCAGGTCGCCCAGGTTCGGCAGCGGCTGAGCGAGGGCATGGCCGGCGACCTGTCCGATGGCGAACGGGAGTTGGCCGCGCAGCTGCTCGCGCCCCTGATCGTCCCGAACTCGTCCTTCAGCGAGGCCCTGACCGAGCGAGAGCGATCCATCCGGGCCGAGGCGGTCGAGCCGGTCGTCGAGGAGATCGTCCAGGGCGAGGTCCTCGTCCGCCAGGGCTCGCGGATCACCCCCGCGATCATGGAGCAGATCCGGGCCCTCGGCCTCGACGTGCAGCAGCCCGACTACGCCGCGCTCGGCGGCTGGGCGCTGCTCTCAACGCTGCTGGTCGCCCTCGTCCTGGCCTGGATGTGGCGCTTCCGGCGGGCGTTCTGGCACCGCAACAACGTGTTGCTGCTCGTCGGCCTGCTCGTCATCCTCGCGGCGTTTGCGCTGAAGCTCACCGCGGGCCGGGCAGCGCTGCCGGTCATCATGCCGCTCGCTGCGGTGGGCCTGCTGCTGACGGTCCTGCTCGACGCCGAGGCGGCGATCGTCATCACCGCGGTCATCGCCATCATCGCCGGCGCCGTCAACGGCTCACTCGAGCTGGCGACCTATGTCCTGCTCGGTGGCCTTGCCGGGATCCTGGCGATCCGGCGCGGCGACCGCCTGCAGGTGTTCATCCAGGCCGGGGCCTGGGTGTTCGTCGTGCAGGCCCTGGTCGTGACGACGTTCTCCCTCCTCGGGCAACGCGCCCTCGCGGGCATCGTCCAGCTGGTCGGGGCGGCCGCGGTCTCGGCCGGCGGCGCGCCGGTTGCCGCGGTCGGCAGCTTCGCGGTCCTCGGCAACGTCTTCGGGCTGATGACGGTCTTCCAGCTGCTCGAGCTCGCGAACCCGTCCCAGCCGCTGCTGCGCCGCCTGCTGGTCGAGACGCCCGGGACGTACCACCACTCCCTCATGGTCGGGAACCTCGCGGAGCGGGCGGCCGAGGCGATCGGAGCGGACCCGCTCATCACGCGGGTGGCGGCCTATTACCACGACATCGGCAAGCTCGCGAACCCCGCGGCGTTCATCGAGAACCAATCGGGCGGCGAGAACATCCACGATGTCCTGCCGCCGGAGCAGTCGGCCCAGATCCTCAAGCAGCACGTCGCCGACGGCATCGACGTCGCCTACCAGGCACGGCTCCCGAAGGCGCTCATCGCCTACATCCCGCAGCACCACGGGACCGCGATCATGAGCTACTTCCATGCCAAGGCCCGCGAGGAGGCCGCGGCCCCGTACGGCGGCCTCGAGACCGAGGAGGGTCGGAAGGCCGCCGACGCGGTCGACCCGCGGAAGTTCCGCCACGTCGGCCCGAAGCCGCAGTCCCGCGAGGCCGCGCTGCTCATGCTCGCCGACGGCGTCGAGGCCTCGGTTCGGTCGCTGTCGTCCCGCGACGAGCCGGCGATCCGGGCGATGGTTCAGCGGATCATCGCCGAGCGCATGGAGGACGGCCAGTTCGACGACTGCGACCTGACGCTCCGCGACCTCCACCGGGCCGAGGATGCCTTCGTCAGCCAGCTCCTCGGCATGTACCACCAGCGCATCGCCTACCCCCAGAGCAAGGTCGTCGAGCTCGAATCACGGCGGGCGGCCTCCGGCGGCGGCGGGCCTGGCTCGGAAGGCGCCTAAAGTGGGGTATGATTCGAACGTGCGTTCTATAGTCCTCGCATAGGGGGTAGGACTACGATGCCCGCGATGGCCGAGGCCTTTACGCAGGATCTCGCAGCCCGGATCGCCGGTCTGTCCAGGCGGCAGCTCGAGTATTGGGATCAGATTGACCTCATCAAGCCGTCGATTGCCCCTAAGGGTGGTTGGGGTATGCCACGGCTTTACTCGTTTCGGGATTTGATCAAGCTGAAAGTTGCCGCGCGGATGAGGCGCAAGGTACGGCCGAGCGACATCAAGCTCACCATCGATGCGCTCGAGGAACGTGGCTTTGAGGATCCGCTGGTAACGATTCAATTCGTTGAAACGCAGAGTGGTGGGCGTCTCGCCTGGATCCACCCGGCCACCGGCGAGCTCCTCGACGCGCATCATGGATTGCAGGTCGACCAGACTGTTCAACCGTTCGATCTCAACCTTCGCGATCTGCGCACGGGCCTAGAGGAGAGCATCCACAGGATCACAGCGCGTCGACACGGGAAGGTCACGTCAGTTAGGAATCTGCAGGGTAGTCAGACGGTCATCGAGGGGACGCGCGTTCCTACCGCCAAGATCGCTGGCCTTCGGGCGGCCGGATGGTCCGTGGCCCGAATCCTCGCGGCATTCCCCGCATTGACCGCGGAGGATGTCTCGGCAGCACTGAGGCACGAGCAACGTCGCAAGCAACCGGCGTAAGCGGCTGGCTGCGGTGCCGCTCTCGTTCCTCATTGATGAGGACATCGACCACTCCGTGGGGAATCTTCTGGCCGCGACGCACTCTGTCTCTCATGTGGACACCGTGCTGGTTACCGGCGCCAAGGACCCGGTGGTCGAGCAGTACGCTCGCAGCCGTGGCTTGATCCTCGTAACGGGCGATCGCCGATTCGCAACTCGACTCCGCCAGCGCGACAAGCGATGGTCGTGCTTGTTCCTCCACGATCTATATACGGACGAGCGGAATCGGGTGGCCCAGCTTCTCGATGTCATTCAGCGAGAAGCCGAGCTCGCAGGTGACTCTTTCTGGATGGAGATCCGCCCCCATAGCTTCACCGTGGAGCGTTGATGAGTGTTCACCACTCGAGTCGCGTCTACTTGCGGCTGTGGCGGATCGATGTCGTCCGGCGGACGGGGATCGACGCCACCCTGTCCTCTGCCGCCATCGCGCGGGCGGTGGCCGCGGCGCTGGAGGCGGGGCGGGCTCCGCGGCCGGCATCGGTGACCGTCGTCCTGACCGACGACGAGGAGCTGGCGGACCTGAACCTCGAGCACATGGGCGTCCACGGCCCCACCGACGTCCTGTCCTTCCCGATGCTGCCACCGGAGGCATTCGACGAGGGCCGGGCCTCGACGGGGCCGGAGCGCTCGCGTGGCCGGCGGGTCCACGTCGGCGACATCGCCGTCTCGGTCGAACGAGCCGTCGAGCAGGCCGAGGCAGGCCGGGGCGGCCAGACCGGCGACGTTCGCTGGTCGGCGGCCGACGAGCTTCGCCTCCTCGTGACGCACGGCGCGCTCCACCTCTGCGGCTGGGACCACGCCGACCCTGAGGACGAGGCCGCCATGCGGGCGCTGGAGCGCCGACTGCTCGACGGAGTCTGAGCGGACGACGCCCCGTCAGCCGACGCTCGGGCGGGATCCCTCTTGACGTTGACCGCGGAGGCGCGGCGGCCGAGGCGCGGGCGGCGAGGCCCGGCTACCATCCGTTTCGAGCCCCCGGACGTCGTCCCGGGGCCCTTCGTGTTGTTCTGAAGTGCTGACTCGAAGACGAGGACCGCGTCCATCAACAAGATCGTGATCGGCCTGGGGAACCCAGGCGACCAGTACCGCGAGACGCGCCACAACATCGGCTGGATGGTCCTCGACCGCCTGGCCGATCGAGCGGGCTGGGCAGGGCGCGGGAGGAGTCGCGATGCCTCGGCGATCGTCGGTGGGCGGTATCGGGGGCTGGACCTGCTGCTCGTGAAGCCCCAGACGTACATGAACGACTCGGGCATCGCGGTGCGCAAGGTCCTGGCGCGCGAGCGGGCACCGCTGAGCGAGATGCTCGTCGTCGTGGACGACTTCGCGCTGCCGTTCGGCAAGCTGCGCTTTCGGGAGGGCGGCGGGCCGGGCGGTCACAATGGCCTCCGTTCGATCATTGCCGAGCTCGGCAACGAGGCGTTCGGCCGCCTGCGCGTGGGGATCGGCGAGCCGGGGCGCGGCTTCATCGACCACGTCCTCTCGCGCTTCGAGCCGGACGAGAAGCTCCGGCTGGACGAGCTGCTCGACGCTGCGGCCGACGCGGTTGAAGCCTGGGCGCGCGAGGGTACGAACAAGGCTGCCAACCGCTTCAACCCGTTCGAGCTGCGGCCGGCCGACAGCGACCGCCTGGCGCCTCCCGGCGAGGTCGATGGGCCTCCCGGGCCGGATGGCATCCGCCGAACGCGGACCGGCTGGCGACGGGTTCGAACCGAAGGCGCGCTCGAATGAGCAACCGCGACGTCGAGGACCGCCGGGCGCTGGGACGGGGCCGGCGAGGCTGGGAGCGCCGGTTGGTCGAACGCGGCGAGAAGGCGCCCGATGCCGCCGCGACCCGGCCGGCCGCCGGGCCGCCTCCCGCACGCAGGGCGGACGAGCCACGCACCCCGGGGTCGAGGGCGGGACCCGGCCGGCGGATTCCGGATCTTGCCGCGCTGCCGCCGCTGCTTGCGGGAAGCGGGCCATTCCAGACCCTCCGCGAGCGGATCGGCTCGCCGGACGCTCCGCCCGACCGACGGGGCCGGCATGCCGGGATCACCTCGGTCCCGCATGGCGCGAAGAGCTTCCTCGCCGCGGCCCTCGCGCTCGTCGGAGGCGAGCGGATCTGCTGGCTCGCGCGCGATGCCGAGATCGGCGCCCGGGTCGCCGAGGAGCTGCAGGCCTGGATGGGCGACCCCACCGCGGTGGCGGTGCTGGAGCCGCGGACCGCCCTGGCCTACGAGCGCAGCGAGCTCGTTGCCGACGAGACGGCTGCGCGAGTGGCCGCCCTGTCGGCCTGGCGGAGCGGCCGTGCCCGGATCCTCGTGGCGAGTGTCCAGGCTCTCCTGCAGCACACCATCGAGCCAGCCGACCTCCCCGAGGGGCCGCTCGAGCTGCGGGTTGGCAGCCGCGTCAGCCAGGCGGCCCTGCTCAGCCAGCTGCTCGACCTCGGCTACGTGCCGGTCCTCGAGGTGGCCGGTCGTGGCGAGTTCGCACGCCGCGGCGGCATCGTCGACGTCTTCCCGCCGTCCGCGGAGCTGCCTGTGCGGATCGAGTCGTTCGGCGACGAGATCGAGTCGCTGAGGGCGTTCGATCCCACGGACCAGCGGACGGTCGGCTCCGTCGGCGCGCTGGCGCTGCTGCCGGCATCCGAGTTCCTGGCGCCCGCCGGGGGGCCGGACTCGTTCCGGGAGCGGCTGGGCGCGCTTGCGAAACGGCTCCCGGACCGCTTGGCGGCCGATCTCGAGCGACTGTCGGCGTCAGCCGCGGCTTCAGACTCCGCGTCGGGGCGGCGAGCCTCGCGCGCGGCCGATGTCACGGACGCGGCCGAGGTCTGGGCTGCGCTCCTGGCGCCCGCGACCGGGCTGGATCACATGCCGCGCGGGACGCTGCTCGTGCTCGACGAGCCGGGCGACGTCGCCGAGGCCGGCGAGTTCCTGTGGCGCCAGGAGGCCGAGCGGCGCGACGACCTCGTCAAGGCCGGCGAGCTGCCGAAGGACTGGCCGGCGACGCTGCTCTCGCCTCGAGACTGGAAGCGCCGGCTGCTCGGCGCCAGGACCCTGGAGCTGACCTGGGAATCGGAGGCTGGAGAGGCGATCGCCGGGGGAGGGAAGTCGTCGGGCGACCTGTTCGGGTGGCGGGAGCCGGCGCTGCCGCCCGGCCGCGGCGCGCGAATCGCCGAGGCGGTGGATCGCTGGCTCGGCGAGGTGGAGGGCAGTGCCGAATCTCGCCCCCGCATCGTCATCGCCTCGGACCAGGCGCCTCGCCTCGCCGAGCTGCTCGACGAGGCCGGCCCCCCGGCCGGTGTGACGAACACCCTGGCCGAGGCGCCGCCACCGGGCGCGATCGCCCTCGTCGACCGGAGCCTCAATGGCGGGTTCGAAGGCGGGCCAGATGGGCTCGTGTTCGTCACCGACCGCGAGCTGTTCGGCAACGTCCGGGTCCGACGCCCGAAGGCGATGCGCCGCATCGTGCCCCGCGACATCCTCGAGCGCCTCACGCCCGGCGATCTCGTCGTCCACATCGACCACGGCATCGCCCGCTACGAGCGGATGCTGCGACGCTCGTCCGGCGCGGGCGACGAGCGCGACTTCCTGGAGCTCGCGTTCCAGGGCCAGGATCGGATCTTCGTGCCGGTCGAGCAGATCGGGCGGGTGAGCCGCTACAGCGGCGGCGAGAATCCGCACCTCTCCAAGCTGGGGGGCACGGAGTGGCTGCGGACCAAGCAGCGCGTCCGGCGGGCCGTCACCGACCTCGCCGAGGAGCTCCTGGCGCTGTACGCCGCCCGCGCCTCGGCCGACGGCCACCGCTTCCCCGAGGACACGCCGTGGCAGGCCGAGCTCGAGGCGTCGTTCCCCTACGAGGAGACCGTCGATCAGCTCCGCGCGGCCCTGGAGGCCAAGCACGACATGGAGCGGCCGCGGCCGATGGACCGGCTCGTCGTCGGTGACGTCGGCTACGGCAAGACCGAGGTCGCCCTTCGCGCGGCCTTCAAGGCCGCCCAGGACGGCATCCAGGTCGCGGTCCTCGTCCCGACGACCGTCCTCGCGGCGCAGCACTTCGAGACCTTCCGGTCGCGCTTCGCGCCATTCCCGCTGCGCGTCGCGCTGCTGTCGCGGTTCGTCTCCAAGGCCGCCCAGGAGAAGACGCTCGCGGGCCTGGCTGACGGCTCGGTCGCCCTCGTCATCGGCACGCACAGGCTGCTCTCGCGCGACGTCCGGTTCCGCGATCTCGGGCTCGTCATCGTCGACGAGGAGCAGCGCTTCGGGGTCGCCGCCAAAGAGCGGCTCAAGCAGCTCAAGCGCGAGGTCGACGTGCTGACCCTCAGCGCCACGCCGATCCCGCGGACGCTCAACCTGGCCCTGGCCGGCGTTCGCGACATGAGCGTCATCGAGACCCCGCCCGAGGACCGCCTGCCGATCCAGACCCGCGTCGCCGAGGCCTCGGCGGGCCTCGTCCGCGACGCGATCCTTCGCGAGCTGGATCGCGGCGGCCAGGTCTTCTACGTCCACAACCGGGTCGAGACGATCGAGGCCCAGGCCGAGCAGCTGCGCAGGATGCTGCCCGACGTTCGAATCGTGGTCGGCCACGGCCAGATGCCCGAGGGCCAGCTCGAGCGCGTCATGCTGACGTTCGCCCAGGGCGAGGCCGACGTCCTCGTCTGCACGACGATCATCGAGTCCGGCCTGGACATCCCGAACGCCAACACGATCATCATCGACCGGGCCGACACCCTCGGTCTGGCCCAGCTCTACCAGCTCCGCGGCCGCGTCGGCCGGAGCTCGCGCCGCGCCTACGCCTACCTCCTCTACCGCCGCCGGGAGCGGATGAGCGAGGACGCCCGCAAGCGCCTCCAGGCGATCTTCAACGCCAGCGAGCTCGGGGCCGGTTTCCAGATCGCGCTGTCCGACCTCGAGATCCGCGGCGCCGGCAACATCCTCGGCGGCGAGCAGTCGGGCCACATGGCCGCGGTCGGGTTTGATCTCTACTCGCGCCTGCTGGCCGAGGCCGTCGAGGAGCGCAAGGCGGCCCACGAGAATCGCGCCCCCGTGCTGCCCGTGCCGCAGGCCGTCGTGGACCTGCCAGTCGAGGCCCATCTGCCCGACGCCTACGTGCCAGACGAGGCCCAGAAGCTGGAGCTGTACCGCCGCCTCGCCCGAGCGCGGCCGCCGGGCGACGTGGCGGCCTTCCGTCAGGAGGTCATCGCCCGCTTCGGGCCGATGCCGCCACCCGTCCAGCGCCTCGCCGAGGTCGCCGAGCTGCGCCTCGACGCCGAGGCCGCCGGCGTCAGCTCGATGTCCCGCGAGGACGGCCAGCTCGTGGTCCGCTTCGGCGAGGGTCTGTCGCGCGCCACGGCGATGCGCCTGCTGCCGCCCGGCTCCCTGCCTGGCGTCCGCGCCTCGGAGGTGACCTTCGCCTCGAACCAGGTTCGAATCCGCCTGCCCAGGGACCCGCTCGCGGGCTGGCTGCTGACGCAGGCCGTCGTCGCCCGCCTCTCGACCGAGCTGGCTCCGCTTCCGCCCGACGCGCTGCCGAGCTAGGCGCCGGTCCTACCATTCGAACCCCATGGCGCCGTTCGGGTTCGGTCGAACGAAGGACGAGCCGGGGTTTGCTGAGGTCTACCTCGAGCTTCGTTCGCTGGTCCTCGGGCTCGAACCTTCGGCCGCCGACATTCGACCGACGCCCGAGCTCCCGGACGTCTGGGGCGTCGTGGTCGACTGGGGCACCGACAACGGCGTCGGGACGTTCGTGGCCCTCGCCGACGGGACCGGCAGCATGTACACCAGCACCGGCGGCGGCACGATCGGCGGCCAGGGCCAGCCGGCGCTCGTGGACGCCGGTCGGCGCCTCCTTGCGGTCGCCGAGGCCGTTCACGGGGACTTGCAGCCGGCGGCTCGCCTTGACCGCCCGAAGCTGCGGGAGGTCCGGTACTGGATCCTGACCTATCACGGCGCCCGAACCGCCGCGCACGGGCCCGATGGCCCACCCGATGGTGACGCGACGCTGGCGGCCCTCGGCGATGCGTTCCAGGACTACGTGACCGCGTTTCGCCTGCTGGCCGAGGCGCAGTCGCCAACGCCGCCAGCCAATGGCTGATCAGCGTCCTGAGGCGCCCCGGCGAGTCCTCACGCTCAAGCTCCCGATCGACGACGACGCCGATGTCGCGCTTCTCCGGGGCGCCCTCCTCGCCGCCCGTGCCTCCGAGCTCGCCGAGGCCCGCCGACGGGAGCTCCGCCACTCGGCCGGCTATGGCTCCGACTCCGCCCGCGACACCATGACCGCCGAGGCCACCCAGCGCCGCCGCCGCCTCGAGCTCCTCGACCGCCTCCTGGCCGCCCTCGACAGCGTGGCCGAGTGAGATCGCCGCCAATTCCGTGCCCCGGCTGTCACCTACGCAAGGGGAGCGCGTTGTCCAGGCGATCGCCCGGTGGCGCCGGGAGGGCACCTGCGCCACGAGGTCGGAAGTGAGCTCACGGAATCCTGACGCAGCGCGGCCGGTCGATCCGGGCTGGCGGTTCGTGAGCATCGGCCTGGAGGGCGATCCCGTCGACATCGGCGGCGTCACCCGTGGACCGTCAAATGGCTCTCGACCCACGGTCGGATCGTCGTCGCCCATCCCTCGTATCCGTCGGAGCGCCACGTGATGTTCACCTACGAGGTCGCCGGCTCGGACCCCGCGATCGTTTTCGCGGCGGGCGAGTTCTCCAACGGCGTGTGGGGCTTCTTCGTCCCTACACTCGAGTGATGGACCAACGCATCAGCCTCATCACGCTCGGCGTTCGAGACCTGAGCCAGGCGCGAGCGTTCTACGAGGCCCTCGGTTGGCGTTCGAACTCGAAGCCCGAGGACGGCGTCGCCTTCTTCCAAGCGGGTTCGATGGTCGTCGCCCTGTGGGGCCGCGACGAGCTGGCGGCGGACAGCGGCGTCGAGGATTCCGGCGGCTGGGGCGGCGTGACGCTGGCCTACAACACCCGGTCACGCGCCGAGGTCGATGCCGTCATCGCGGAGGCCCGAGCGGCGGGCGCGACGATCGCTCGCGAGCCGGCCGAGACGTTCTGGGGCGGCTACTCGGGCGTCTTCGTCGACCCCGACGGTCATCCCTGGGAGGTCGCCCACAACCCGTCCTGGACGATCGAGCCCGACGGCGCCACCCGCCTGCCGGAATAGACCGCGCCCGGCATACTGCGCCGGTGCCCAATCCGGCCTCACCCATGACGGCTGCCCCTGCCCTTGGCGAGGGTGGCGGGCTGTGGTCGCCGCAGCGGCGAGAGCTGACGATCGGGCTCGTCCTGACGATCACCCTGGTGGCGGCCGAGGCGCTGGCGGTGAGCGCGGCGATGCCGATCGTGGCGCGCGATCTCGGCGGGGCCGAGCTGTACGGCCTCGTCTTCTCGGCGTTCATGGTCGGCTCGCTGTTGGGCATCGTCTTCGCCGGCGAGCGCATCGATCGGCAGGGCGTCGTCTTCCCGTTTGTCGCGGGGCTGGGGCTGTTCGCACTCGGCCTCCTCGTGGCCGGCCTGGCACCGACGATGGAGGTCCTCATCGGCGCGAGATTCGTCCAGGGGCTGGGCGGCGGGGCAATCCCGCCCGTTGCCTATGTCGCCATCGGCCGCTCGCTGCCGGAGCGGCTCCGGCCCCAGATGTTCGCCATCCTCTCGACGGCCTGGGTCCTGCCGGGCGTGTTCGGACCGGGAATCGGCGGGGCGGTGGCGGAGTTCCTGCACTGGCGGCTCGTATTCCTGGGGCTCTTGCCGCTGGTCGTCGTCTCAGGCTGGCTGGCGCTTGATGCGCTACGGCACGTGGCCGCTGCGCCGCCGTCGGCGGGCGGGCGATCATCCCGGGCCCGCGTCGGAGACGCGCTCCTCGTCGGGCTCGGCGTGACGCTCGTCACGGCCGGGCTGTCGGCGCAGTCGCCGGCCCTCCTGGCCGCGTTGGCGCTCCCCGGCGCGGCGCTCGCGCTGTTCGCCTTCCGCCGCCTGACGCCGCCGGGGACGCTCGTGGCGGCCCGCGGCATCCCGAGCGCGGTCCTGCTGCGTGGGTTCCTGACGTTCGTGTTCTTCGTCTACGACCCGTATGTCGCCCTGCTGCTGGTGGACGTCCGCGGTTGGTCGGCGGCCGCCGCCGGCATCGCGCTCACGGCGGCGACCGTCTCGTGGACCGCCGGCAGCTGGACCCAGGCTCGGCTCTCGCGGCGCGTCTCGCACGAACGCTTCGCGCTGCTGGGCTTCGCCGTCGTCGGGCTCGGGACCCTCGGCGTCCTGCCGATCCTGCTCCCCGAGGTCCCGGCCTGGCTGATCATCCCGACCTTCGCGTTCGCGGGCTACGGGATGGGCCTCGGCTACGCCCAGTTCGCCCTCATCGTCCTGCGCGACGTGCCCGGGCCGGAGCAGGGGACCGTCACGTCGGGGCTGACGCTGTCCGATTCGCTGGGCGCCACGCTCGGGGCAAGTGTCGGCGCCGCGCTGATCGCGGTGTCCGAGCGGGCCGGCTCGGGACCCGGGCCCGGGATCGGCGTCGCGCTCGCGATCAGCGTCGCCGTCGCGCTCGCCGGCTTTCTCCTGGCGCTGCGCCTGTGGCCGCGTTCGGCTCCTCCACAGGTCTCGACGAGTACCGTCGCCGAGGTCCACTGACGCCTCGGGGCGGCGCCTGCTCGTGCCCCCAGCCGCCGCTGGCGGCAGATGCCGGCCAAACGACGGAGCCGCCGCCGCCGCGCGCCCGACCAGCCGTCAACTGGCGTCACCAGCCGGCCAATCGTCGGCGGAACCAGGAATCCGGGCGCCCGGACGGATGGATCTTCGTCATTTGGCGGCTGAACGCCGCCACGGCGGTGGCGGTGGGCCGGAGAAAGGTGCCGCGGTGCCGCCCTGATCGTGCGGTAGACTCGCCTGGAACCCCATCCGCGGGCGTCGCCGCCACCCGCGACCACCCGAAGGAGGTCCCAGACTCGTGTCGGTCGAGGAGCTTCGCGCGAAGATTCGCGAGGTCCCGGACTTCCCCAAGCCCGGCATCCTGTTCTACGACATCACGACCCTGCTCAAGGACCCCGCGGCGTATCGCGAGTCGATCCAGCTGATGCTGGAGCCGTACCGGGGCCAGCGGGTCGACCTCGTCGTCGGCATGGAGTCGCGCGGCTTCATCTTCAGCGCCCCGATGGCGATCGAGCTCGATGCCGGCTTCGTCCCCGTTCGAAAGCTCGGCAAGCTGCCCGCGGAGACGGTGTCGGTCGAATACGCCCTGGAGTACGGCTCGAACACCCTCGAGATCCACCGCGACGCGATCCAGCCCGGGCAGAAGGTCCTCGTCGTCGACGATCTGCTGGCGACCGGCGGGACCGTCCAGGGCACGATCGAGCTCATCGAGGAGCTGAAGGGCGAGATCGTCGGGCTGGCGTTCCTCGTCGAGCTCGAGTTCCTGCACGGCCGCGACCGCCTGACCGGCTGGCCGATCTCGAGCGTCATCCGCTACTGAGCCCACGTCGTTGACCGACAACCCGCCGGATCCATCCCGTCGCCAGTTCTTCCGCCGCTTCGCCGGCGACGTGATGGTCGGCGCCTCCCGGATGGCCGGCGTGGTCGAGGAGCTCCGCGAGCGCTCGGCGGCCGAGGCGCGGGAGCTGCTCGGCGAAGACGCGGCGGGAGATGCCGCGGGCGCTGATGCCCCCGGCGCGCCGACCGGCTTTCGAACCCCGTTCCGGTTCGAATCGGACGAGGCGCTCCTGGTCATCGACCAGCGCGAGCTGCCCCAGCGACTCGTCGAGGAGCGGATCCGCAACGCGCCCGAGGCGGCGCGAGCGATCCGCCACATGGTCGTCCGGGGCGCCCCGGCGATCGGCCAGGTCGCGGCGATCGGACTGGCGCTCACCGCACGGCAGGCTCGGAGCGCCCGGCCGTACGCCCGGCGCGCGATACTCCACGGCGCCGCGAACACGCTTCGAACGGCCCGCCCGACGGCGGTCAACCTGCGCTGGGCCGTCGACCGGCTGATGGCTCGCTTCGAGGCGATCGGCGAAACCTCGCCCGACGGGGAGGCCATTGCCGCGGCCCTCCACGACGAGGCGATGGCGATCGTCGCCGAGGCGACCGACGACCATGCGCGCCTGGCCGAGGCCGGCCTCGAGATCCTCCCGAACCCCGAGGACCGACCGGTCCGGGTTCTGACCCACTGCAACACCGGGCCGCTGGCGTGCGGCCAGTTCGGGACCGCGCTCGGTATCGTCCAGGCCGTCCAGCTGGCCGGTCGCGAGGTCAAGGTCTGGGTCGACGAGACCCGTCCCTACCTGCAGGGTGCGCGGCTCACAGCCTGGGAGCTGCAGCAGGCCGGCGTGCCGCACACCCTCATCCCCGACATGGCCGCCGGGCCGCTGATGGCGCGCGGTGAGGTCGACGTCGTCCTCGTGGGCGCCGACCGGATCGCCGCCAACGGCGACACCGCGAACAAGATCGGGACGTACACCCTCGCCGTGCTCGCCGCTCGACACGACGTGCCGTTCGTCGTCTGCGCCCCGCTGTCGTCGGTCGACCTGGCGACCCCGAGCGGGGCCGACATCCCGATCGAGGAGCGCTCGGCCGAGGAGGTGCTGACCGTGCGTGGGACGCCGATCGCCCCGGCGGGGACGCCGGTTCACAACCCTGCGTTCGACGTCACCCCGGCGGAGCTGATCACGGCGATCGTGACCGAGGAAGGGGTGCTCCGCCCACCGTTCGAGGCGTCGCTGGCCGCTGCGGCCAAACGCCGGGCCAGGCGGGCGTCGGCGACTGCCCGGTCTCACGCCGAGGCGGCGCCACGCGCCGAGGCGGCGTCGGGCTGATGGCGACCGTCGCGCTCGACCGGGCCTCCGAGCGGCTGTCCGTCGGCACGACGACCGACGCGGCGCTCCTGCGTGGCTTCCTCGAGCGCGACCGGCTGTACGCCGCCTACGCCCTGGCCGACCTCGACGAGAACGATTCGGGGCGGGCGCGGTGGGGCGTCGCTCGAGACGACAACGAGGGCGTGGCGCTCGTGCTGGAGTACGGGGGTCCATCGCCCCAGCCGCTGTTCGTGATGGGTCGCGACGACGGGATCGACGCCGTGCTCCGCGACGTCATCAAGCCGCGCATCGCCTACGTCGCGGCCCTGCCCGAGAACGTCAAGGCGGTCGAACGCCGCTACCACCTGGAGCCGGGCCCGCAGATGGTTCGAATGTGGGTCGACGGGGAGCGCTTCAGGCCGGTCGAGGACCCGGGACTCGAACGGCTCGTCCCGTCCGACGTCGCCGACCTCAACCGCTTGTACCGCCTCGGCTTCGGATCGTGGCTCGGGCCACAGGCGATCGCGGAGGGCATCTACTACGGAATCCGCGTCCGCGGCCGGCTGGTCGCTGCGGCGGGCACTCACGTCATCGGCCGGGCCTCGAAGATCGCCGTCGTCGGCAACGTCCTGACACAGCCCGAGTACCGCGGCCGCGGCTACGCCAAGGCGACCACCGGGGCGGTCACGGCTCGACTGCTCGAGTTCTGCGACCATGTCGTGCTGAACGTCCGCGCCGACAACCCGCCGGCGATCAATGCCTATCGCCGGCTGGGCTATGCCGAGCACGTGCGGTTCGAGGAACGGCTCGGGCATCGGATCGGATCGCTGTGGGCCGATCTCGCGGCTGCCGTGCGACGCCTCGGCCGGACGCGCGAACGCTGACCGCCCACCCGAAGACGACACGCACGACGGAGGCCGAGTGACGACCACCGAACCGACGGGCGCGCCCGCCGCCCCGGGCCATGACGTGACCGACCTCGGCCTCGCCGCCGAGGGCCTGCGCCGGATCGAATGGGCCGAGCGGGAGATGCCCGTCCTGCGCTCGATCCGCGAGCGCTTCTCGCGCGAGCGCCCGCTCGACGGCGTGCGCATCGGGGCCTGCCTCCACGTGACGACCGAGACAGCCAATCTCATGCGGACCCTCCAGGCCGGCGGCGCGGCCGTCGCGCTCGCGGCCTCCAACCCGCTGTCGACCCAGGACGACGTCGCCGCGGCGCTCGTGGCCGAGTTCGGGATCCCTGTCCATGCCCGCCGCGGCGAGGATCGAGACACCTACTACCGGCACCTCAACTCGGTGGCCGACACCCATCCGACGCTCACGATGGACGATGGCTGCGACCTCGTCTCGCTCCTCCACCAGGAGCGGGCTGGCCAGGTCGAGGAGGTGCTCGCCGGGACCGAGGAGACGACGACCGGCGTGATCCGCCTCCGGGCGATGGCCGCGGACGGTGCGCTCGGCTACCCGGTCATCGCCGTCAACGAGGCCCAGACCAAGCACCTCTTCGACAATCGCTACGGCACCGGCCAGTCGACGCTCGACGGCATCCTGCGGGCGACCAACCTGCTGATCGCCGGGCGAAACATCGTCGTCGCCGGCTACGGTTGGGTCGGCCGCGGCATCGCTGCCCGGATGGCCGGCCACGGCGGCCATGTCGCCGTCGTGGAGGTCGACCCGGTCCGGGCCCTCGAGGCGCTGATGGACGGCTACCAGGTCCTGACCCACACCCAGGCCGCGGCCTGGGGCGACCTGTTCATCACCGCCACCGGCAACGTCAACGTCTTCCGGCGCGAGCACTTCGCCGCGATGAAGGACGGGGCGATCATGGCCAACTCCGGCCACTTCGACGCCGAGCTGGACCTCGTCGCGCTGCGCGAGATGGCCGAGGGTCACATCCGCGAGGTCCGCGACAACGTCCAGCAGTTCGACATCGGGGGTAAGCGGCTGAACCTCGTCGCCGAGGGCCGGCTCGTCAACCTCGGCGCCGCCGAGGGCCACCCGGCCGCGGTCATGGACATGAGCTTCGCCAACCAGGCGCTCGCGGCCGAGTACGTGGTGCAGCACGGCGCGAGCCTTGAGAAGCGTGTCTACGGCGTGCCGGAAGCGATCGACGCCGAGGTGGCGCGGCTCAAGCTGGCGGCGTTCGGCGTCGAGCTGGAGCCGATGACACCGGAGCAGGCGGCCTACGTCGCGTCCTGGAGGCACGGCACATGAGCGAGATTCGCGTCGCCCCCTACGGCGCCTGGGAATCGCCCTTTCCGGTCGAGCGGCTGACCGAGCAGGTCGTGTTCCTCATCGAACCCTACGCTGCCGACGGGGTCCGCTGGTGGCTCGAGGGCCGACCCGAGGAGGGCGGCCGGCAGGTCCTCGTTCGCCGCGAACCCGACGCCAACCTCGTCCGCCTGACGCCGGAGGGCTTCAACGCCCGCACCCGGGTCCACGAGTACGGCGGCGCGGCCGTCCTCGTCTCGGGCGACCTCGTGGTCGTCTCGGACTTCACCACCGGCCGGCTCAATCGAGTCGTTCGACCGGAGGTCCTCGAGCCCTTCACGCCCGAGTGCCAGTGGCGCTTTGCCGACGCGATCCACGACCCCGACCGCAACCGTCTGATCGCGGTCCGCGAGGACCACGAGCCCGACATCGTCGCCGCCCACGGCGAGTGGGTCAACGACCTCGTGGCGATCGACCTGGCGACGGGCGAGGTCAGCGTCCTCGCAGCGGGCTCCGACTTCTACGCCGCGCCGCGCCTCTCGCCCGACCGCACGACCCTCGCCTGGCTGGAGTGGCATCACCCGAACATGCCGTGGGACGGCACCGAGCTGCGCCTCGCGACGATCGGCGGCGACGGCTCGCTCGTCGACCCGCGGACGATCGCCGGCAGTCGCAGCGACTGGATCAGCGAGCCCCGCTGGTCGCCCGACGGCGTGCTCCACTTCGCCGCCGAGCCGACCGGCTGGATGAACCTCTACCGCTGGGTCGACGGTCGAATCGAGCCGGTCGCGGTCCTCGACGCCGAGCTGGCCGGTCCAGACTGGCAGTTCGGCTACTCGAGCTACCAGTTCCTGCCCGACGGCACGATCCTCTCGATCGCCCGCTCCGACGGCCGCGACCGGCTGCTTCGGATCACGCCGCCGACCTCGCCCGGAGATGCCGGCGCCGTGGAGCCATTCGACCTGCCCTACACCGAGATGTCCGCCCTGAGTCTCGATGGCTGGTCGGCCGTCTTCCGGGCGGTGGCGCCCGACCGGCCGACGATCGTCGCCGAGCTCGACGTTCGAACCGGGGCCGTCAGCGCCCTGCGCCACGCGACGCCGTTCACGCCCGATCCCGCCGACGTCTCGATCCCGCGTCACGTCGAGTTCCCGACGACGGGCGGCGAGATCGCCCATGGCAACTTCTACCCGCCAACCAACCGCCGCTTCCGAGCGCCCGAGGGCGAGCTGCCGCCACTGATCGTGACCAGCCACGGCGGCCCGACGTCGTGCGCCTTCTCGGGCTTCGCGACCGGCATCCAGCTCTTCACCAGCCGCGGCTACGCGGTGCTCGACGTCGACTACGGCGGGTCGACGGGCTACGGCAAGGCCTACCGCAAGCGGCTCGAGGACCAGTGGGGCATCGTCGACGTGGACGACTGCGTCGCCGGCGCCCGTTGGCTGGCCGAGCAGGGCCTCGTCGACGGTTCCCGGCAGGCCATCCGAGGCGGCAGCGCGTCGGGCTTCACGACGTTGGCGGCGCTGGCCTTCACCGACCAGTTCGACGCGGGGACGACGTACTACGGCCTGGGCGACCTGCGGGCCTTCGTGAAGGACACCCACAAGTTCGAATCGCGCTACCTGGAGTCGCTGATCGGGCCGTGGCCGGAGACGAAGCAGCGCTACCTCGACCGTTCGCCGAGCCTCCATGCCGACCGCGTCCGCGTGCCGGTGCTCGTGGAGCAGGGCGCGGAGGACCGGGTCGTGCCGCCCTCCGAGGCCGAGCGGATCGTCGACGCCCTGTTCGAGCGTCGCGTCCCGCACGCCTACATCCTGTTCCCCGGCGAGGACCACGGTTTCCGGTCGCGCGACGCGATCATCCGCTCGTTCAGTGCCGAGCTGTCGTTCTACGCCCAGGTCTTCGGCTTCACCCCGGCCGACGACATCGAGCCGCTCGCGATCCAATTCCTCGACGAGTGGCGCGCCCGTCAGGCCGGGGAGCCGGCGACGGCCTGACCGCGGCGGCCAACGCCGCTACGCCTCGGTGGACCTCCTCGAACGAGGTCGTCAGCGGTGACAGGCCGAAGCGCATGACGTCCGGCTCGCGGAAGTCGACGATGACGCCGCGGGCGACGCGCTCGGAGGTGAGACGGCGGCCGTCGGCATGGCGGATCGCCACGTGGGCGCCGCGGCGGTCGCTGTCGCGCGGCGACCCGAGCGTGCAGCCGAGCGGCGCGAGCCAGGCATCGAACAGCTCGATCGCGTACTCGGTCAGCGCCACGCCCTTCGCTCGGATCGCCGCGATGCCCGCCTCGGCCACGACCTCGATGCCTGCCTGGGCGCCCGTGAGGCCGAGGATCCCGGGCGTCCCCGTGAGCCAGCCACGGATCCGATCGGCCCGCTCGAACCGCGGCCCCATCTCGAACTGCTCGCGCTGCGCGAACCAGCCCTGGATCGGCGGCCGCAGCTCGTCCTGGAGCTCGCGCCGAACGTACAGGTAGGCCGGGGCGCCGGGACCGCCGTTCAGGTACTTGTAGGTGCAGCCGACGGCGAGATCGACGCCCCACCCCTCCAGCTCCACGGGCACCGAGCCGGCCGAATGCGACAGGTCCCAGAGCACGAGCGCGCCGGCCTCGCGGGCGAGATTCGTGATGGCCGGCGCGTCGGCGATCGCCGCCGAGCGGTAGTTGACGTGGGACAGGACGACGGACGCAAGGTTCGAATCGAGGACGGGCTCGAGGTCGGCGGCCGTTGGCCCGTCGACGGGGTCGGCGTCGAGCCAGCGGATCTCGAGGTCTCGCTCCCGTGCCAACCCCTCGACCACGTAGCGGTCGGTCGGGAACTCCGGCCGGGCGATCGCGATCGCGCGCCGGCCAGCCCGCGCCTCGAGCGCCGCCACCGCGAGCCGGTACAGGTTGACGGTCGTCGAATCGGTGACGGCGACCTCGGCGGGCCTTGCCCCGAGGACGCCTGCCGCGAGCAGATCGCCAACACGGAGCGGCATGTCCAACCAGCGGTCCCAGCCTCGGACCAGGTCGCTCGCCCACACGTCGCCGATGGTTCGGATCCGCTCGCGCGCCGCCTTCGTCGGCCGCCCGAGCGAGTTGCCGTCGAGGTAGACCAGCCCGGGCTCGGTCGGCGCGAACCGCTCGCGGAACCGCGCCAGCGGATCGTCCGCATCGAGCGCCCGCGCGCGGTCGATCCCCGAATCGGTCGTCGTCACGAACGAAGCGTAGCCGCCCATTCGATGCAAGCAGGGCAGCGGCAGTCTTCCCCCTGCCGCCCCGGCCGCGCTCGACCAGGCCTGCTCAGGCGGAGACGATCGCGTCGGCCTCGATCTCGACCTTCCAGCGGTCATCGAGGAGAGCAGCGACCACGACCATCGTCGACGCCGGGCGGATCTCTCCGAACAGCTCGCCGTGGACCCGCCCGACGGCCTCCCAGTCGACTGCATCGACGAGGTACGTCCGCGTTCGAACGACGTCCGCCAGCGAGGCGCCCGCTTCCTTCAGGGCCGCCTCGATGATCTCGAAGCAGCGTCTGGCCTGCGCGGCGGGGTCGGGATCGCACGACCCGTCGGGCCAGATCGGGGCCGTTCCGCCGACCTCCACGCGGTGCCCGGCCCGCACGGCGCGGCTGAAGCCGATGATCGGCTCGTATGGCGACCCCGACGAGATCCGTTGACGCCCCATCTCAGCCTCCCTGACTTGCGTCCTCGGCGCCTTGTGCCCACTGACGCCAGGATTCTGCTTGAAGTCAAATAGAAAGCTGGCGTCGAGGCCCCACCGCGCGAACCCGGTGCTACAGTCCGCGAAGCTAGCCGCAGAGGGTCCATGACCAGCATCATCGAAGCGTCCGAGTACCTCTTCACGTCCGAATCGGTCACCGAGGGCCACCCGGACAAGCTCTGCGACCAGGTCAGCGATGCCATCCTGGACGCGATCATCCGCGAGGATCCCGACGCCCGCGTGGCCTGCGAGACGGCGACCACGACGGGCCTCGTCATCGTCCTCGGCGAGATCTCGACCGAGACCTACGTCGACTTCCAGCAGATCGTCCGCGAGACCGTTCGCGAGATCGGCTACACCCACGCCGCCTACGGCTTCGACTACGAGACCTGCGGCACCCTCATCTCGATCAAGGAGCAGTCGCCGGACATCGCGATCGGGGTCGACGCGGCGCTGGAGGTGCGGGGCGAGACGGTCCAAGTCGACGAGCTTGGCGCCGGCGACCAGGGGATGATGTTCGGCTTCGCCTGCCGCGAAACGCCCGAGCTGATGCCGCTGCCGATCGCGCTGGCCCACCGGATGGCCCGGCGCCTCGCCGAGGCGCGCAAGTCGGGCCAGCTGCCCTATCTCCGCCCGGACGGCAAGACCCAGGTCACCGTCGAGTACGCCCACGGCCGCCCGCAGCGGGTTCGAACGGTCGTCGTGGCGGCCCAGCACGATCCCGACGTCCGGCTCGACCGCATCCAGGACGACATCGTCGAGGCGGTGATCCTGCCATCGATCCCGCACGAGCTGCGTCCGACCGCCCCGATCATGCACGTCAACCCGACCGGGCGATTCGTCGTCGGCGGGCCGATGGGCGATGCCGGCCTGACCGGCCGCAAGATCATCGTCGACAGCTACGGCGGGATGGCCCGCCACGGGGGCGGCTGCTTCTCGGGCAAGGATCCGACGAAGGTCGATCGGTCCGGCGCCTATGCCGCCCGGTGGGTCGCCAAGAACGTCGTTGCCGCGGGGCTGGCCGACCGGTTCGAGCTCGAAGTCGCCTACGCCATCGGGATCGCCCACCCGTTGTCGCTGTCGGTCGAGACGTTCGGGACCGGGCGCGTACCGGATGAGACGATCCTGGCCCTGATCGAGAAGCACTTCGACCTGCGGCCGGCCTCGATCATCTCGGCCCTCGACCTGCGGCGGCCGATCTACCGGCCGACCGCGGCCTACGGCCACTTCGGACGGGAGGACCTCGACCTGCCGTGGGAGCGGACCGACAAGGCCGAGATTCTTGCCGCGGACGCCGGGGTGCCGCTGCCGGAGGCCGTCGCCGAATCGGCCTGAGTGCCGCCGCGGCTAGGATTCGCCTCGAATGTATGCGGTGATCCTGGCCGGCGGGGGTGGGACGCGCCTGTGGCCGATGAGCCGGCCCGAGACGCCGAAGCCCTTCCTGCCTCTGCTCGGCCAGCGTTCGTTGCTCCAGCTGACGGTCGATCGGATCGTCGGCCATTCGGAGCTGCCGCTCGGCCACCTCGACGTCTGGGTCGTGACCGACCGGCGATACGCCGGGCTGGTCCGCGAGCAGCTGCCCGAGACGCCGATCCTCATCGAGCCGGCGGGTCGCAACACCGCCGCCGCCGTCGCGCTCGCGACGCTGCGCATCGAGCGCGATCCCGACGAGGTCATGCTCGTCCTCGCGGCCGACCACCACATCGCCGACGCCTCGGCCTTCCGGCGGGCCCTCGCGGCCGCGGCGCGCGTGGCGGCCGGCGAGGCCGCCGGCCTCGGGGTCGAGGCGCCGCTCGTGACCCTCGGCGTCCGACCCGATCGTCCCTCGACCGACTACGGCTATCTCGTCCCGGAATCGCAGGCCCGGACGCGGGTCGAGAACGTCGAGACGGCCGTCCTGCGGGGCTTTGAAGAGAAGCCGACCCGCGATCGGGCGGGCGAGCTGCTAGGCGACCCCGGAACGTCCTGGAATGCCGGCGTCTTCGCCTGGCGGCGCTCGGCGATGCGGGACGCGCTCCACCGCTACACCGGGCTCGTGACGCTCCTCGACCCGGTCCGCGTCAGCGACACCGGCCTCGCGTCGGCCTACGACGTCCTGAAGCCACTGTCGGTCGATCGGGCGGTCCTCGAAGGGGCGGCGCGCGATCACCGCGTGGCGATGGTCGTGCTCGGCGGCGGCTGGACCGACCTCGGCGGTTGGAGCGCGATCCTGGCCGCGATCGGCGCCCGCGGAAGCGGCCGCGTCGTGTCGCCCGGCGAGCCCGCCCACGCCGGCCAGGAGGATCTCATCGTGGAGCGGACCGAGGGGCGGCTCATCCTGTCGGAGGGTCCGCGGGACATCCAGTCCAGCTCGCCGGTCGCGCTCCTGGCCGGCGCCGCGGCGTCGCGGGCCGCGGTCGATACCCTGTTGGCACGGGTCACCGAATGGGAGCTGCGACGATGACGAACGACGCCCCGCCACAGGCCCAGATCGTCTTCGGGACCGACGGTTGGCGGGCACGGATCGCGGACGAGTTCACGTTCGACAACGTCCGGCGCTGCGCCGACGGCGTGGCCCGGTACGTGCTCGGCAAGGGCGACCGCGAGAAGGGCGTCGTCGTCGCCTACGACCGCCGGTTCGCGTCGGAACACTTCGCGATGGCGGCCTCGGAGGTGCTGCTGGCACACGACATCCCGATCGCGTTCGCGGCCCACGCCGTGCCGACCCAGATGAGCAGCTACGAGGTCGTCGAGCGGGGCGCCGCGGCGGGCATCGTCATCACCGCCAGCCACAACCCGTGGACCGACAACGGCTTCAAGGTCAAGGCCCCGACGGGATCGGCGGGCGGGCCCGACATGCTCGAGGTCATCGAGGCCGCGATCGCCGCGGGCGAGCCGTTCGAGCGCCGGCCCTTTGCCGACGCCGAGGCCGCCGGGCTCGTCGAGCGGTTCGACCCCTTCCCGGGCTACGAGCGCTACGTTCGCCGGACGCTGGATCTCGACGCGTTGCGGGCGGCCGAGGTGAGCGTCCTGGTCGAGCCGATGTGGGGCGCCGGTGCCGGCTGGATCAGCCGGCTGCTCCGCGGGGGCTCGATCCGGGTGACCGAGATCCACCAGGAGCGGAACCCGTACTTCGGCGGGGTCAACCCCGAGCCAATTCGACCGAACGTCGATGAGGCCCTCGGGATCATCGCCCGGGACGGCCATGACCTGGGGCTGCTGCTCGACGGCGACGCCGACCGCGCGGGCGCGGCGGACGAGCGCGGCACGTTCATCCACCAGCTCGAGGTCAGCGGGCTGCTGATGTACTACCTGGCCGAGCACCGCGGCCTGCGCCAGCCGGTCGTCATCTCCGTCAACAACACCTCGACCGCCGGCCACCTCGGGGAGAAGTACGGGATCGACGTCCACGAGACGTCGGTCGGCTTCAAGTACATCGGCCCGAAGATGATCGAGACGGGGGCGATGATGGGCGCCGAGGAGAGCGGCGGCTACGGCTTCGGGATGCACCTGCCCGAGCGCGACGGGATCTACGCCGACCTGCTGCTGCTGGACCTGTTCCTGCGCGAGAAGGCGCGAGGCGTCTGGCCGGTGTCGCGAATCCTCGCCGAGTTCCACGAGCTCGCCGGGCCCTCGTATTACCGGCGGGTCGATGTCCATGTCGAGCGGGGGGCGTACGCCGAAACGAAGCGCCGGCTGCTCGAAGGCCTGGCCGAGACCCCGCCGTCCTCGCTCGACGGTCGGTCGGTGGCTCGAACGCAGGCGCTCGATACCAGGGATGGCTTCAAGTTCTTCGTGCCCGACGGATCGTGGCTGCTCATCCGTACGTCCGGGACCGAGCCGCTCGTCCGGGTCTACACCGAGGCGTCCTCGCCAGAGGCGCGGGACGCCCTCATCGCCGCCGGCGAACGGCTGGTGCGCGGATGAGCCAAGGCCGACGCTCGTGAGCCGATCGGTCGCCGCATGCCCCTCGGTCGCCGCAGCCCTTGACGAGACACCATGCCTCGCTGGTATGAGTGTCGCCAGAATATTCCCGCCAGCCCGAATATTCTCGCCAGCGCGCATGAATATTCCTGCGACGGTCATAGCCAGGGGACGGTGGGGCGCAGGCCAGGGGCACGAAGGTGGCTGACTTGCCGACGGGCGTCCCCCCGCCCCCGCGCGAACACGAGCTCCCCCGGCGTGTGGACAAGCCGTGGGGCGGCGAGCTGATCTGGGCCTGGACCGACCGCTATGTCGGCAAGATCCTGACGATCAAGGCCGGCAAGCGGCTCTCGCTCCAGTACCACGAGACCAAGGACGAGTGGATCCACGTCATCGATGGCCGGCTTCGGCTGACGCTGGAGAACGACGCGGGCGAGGTCGAGATCAGGGAGCTCGCGCCAGGCGAGAGCGCCCATGTCCCGACCCGGAGGCAGCATCGCTACGAAGCGATCGAGCCCTGCCGCCTCATCGAGGTCTCGACCCCCGAGCTGGACGACGTCGTCCGCCTCGAGGACGACTACGGCCGCGAAGGCACCAGCGCTCCGTAGCCAACCCTTCCGGGTGGCCCGGTCGGGCGATGCGGTGTAGGCTTGGGCTGCGACCGTCACGCCCGGTCGAAAGGTGCGGGACCGGACGGCGGCCGTCACTCGCCCCACTGGGGCCGGAGGGTCTGGCCAGATGCACAGCTCCCTGATCGGCAAGGTCGAGAAGGCCAACCGCTACGCCCGCGAGCTCGATCGAATCACCATCGATCGATTGGCCCTCACATTCAGGGGTGACAACGACACCCACCACGTGAGTCTCGATGCCGGTCAGTGGCACTGCACCTGCCACTACTTCGAGAGCTGGAAAACGTGCGTCCACCTCATGACGCTCCAGAAGATCCTCGGCGTCATGCTGCCCGACGAGGCCCAGGTCTCGATCTTCACGCCGGTCGAGGTCGCCGCCAGCGCCTGACTCGCCAGGGGTCGGTCGTCCCCGGCACTCGATAATCGCACGGCGCCCGCCGCTCTCGAACGTCGGTTGGCGGCGTTCGGCACCAGTGCTACGCTGCGGCCTGTCCGTCGTTCGACGACACGCTGCGCGGCCGCGAAGCCGGTGCGAATCCGGCACAGTCCCGCTACGGTGACCATCGAGCCGTCGATGGAAGTCCGGTCGCCGACCCGCAGTGGCTGTCCGACCTTCGAGAGAAAGGGCAGGCACTCGATGCGATCCACCGGCTAGGCAGCCCTCCTCGTTTCGTCGCGCCCGCGCGCCGCCGGGCCATCTCGCGCTCCGCGGCCGGTCGCGATCCCTCCCCCGAACGACGGAGATCCCATGGCTGCCGATTCCATGCGCCGCGCCCGCCGCGCTGCGCTCTTCCTGCTCACCCTGCTGCTCCCGGCCGTGGCCCTCGGCGCCTGCGGCCAGGCGGGGACGCTCACCTCGCCATCCCCCCAGCCGCCGCCCAGCGCATCGCAGCCGCCGGTCACGGTGGCCCCCACGCTCGACCCGACGGCCTTCCCGATGACCCTCGTCGACGACGAGGGCACCGAGGTCGTGATCCCGGCCCAGCCGCAGCGGATCGTCTCGCTGACGCCCGCGACGACCGAGGTCCTGTTCGCGATCGGCGCCGGACCGCGGGTCGTCGGCAAGGTCGAGGACATCGCCAACCATCCGCCCGAGGCGGCCGACGTGCCGATCGTGGCGACCTTCGCCGGCATCGACGTCGAGCAGATCGTCGCCCTCGAGGCCGACCTCGTGGTCTCCGGCGGCAGCGGCCTCAGCCAGGGGCCGGCCGTCGAGCAGCTCAGGAATGCCGGAGTCCCCGTCCTCGTGGTCTATCCGACGACCGTCGACGGCGCGCTCGAAGGGATTCGAACGATCGGCCGGGCGGCCGGCGAGGCCCAGGCGGCTGACGACCTCGTCCAGTCGATGACGGCCCAGATCGACGCGGTCTCGGCGGTCACCGAGGGCGTCGAACGACCGAGGGTCTTCTACGAGATCGACTACGGACAGTCGATCTTCACCCCCCCGGCCACTTCGATCTACGGCGAGATGATCCGCCTCGCGGGCGGCGAGCCGATCTCGGGCGATCCGAACTACTCGATCTCGCTCGAATCGCTGGTCGATGCGGATCCGCAGGTCATCCTCCTCGGCGACGCCGCCTACGGCGTGACGCCGGAGCAGGTTGCCGCGCGACCCGGCTGGGGTGGCATGACGGCCGTGACGGACGGCCGGATCCACCCGGTCGACGACATCCTCATCACCCGGCCGGGTCCGCGCCTCACGCAGGGCCTGCGGGAACTGCTCGGCGCGATCCATCCCGAGATCGTCGGTCAGCTGCCGATTCCCTCGCCGAGGGAGCCGATCGGATCGATCAGCCCGCCCGGCACGGTGTCGCCATAGTGCAAGCGCACGAGAGGACGACGTGCGCACCCGGGCCGAGGTCGCCGGCAACCAGTCCGTGGCGACACCAACCGCGGCGCCCCCCGCCGCGGGGCCGTTGCCGGCACGCCGCGCCAGGTCGCGCCTCCGTGCCGCCCTCGCCCGCCGGCCGCTCGCGCTCGCGGCGGCCGGCGGGCTCGGCCTCCTCGCGATGCTCGTCGCGGGCGTCGCTGCCGGCAGCGTGTTCGTGCCGCCCGAACAGACCCTCGCGATCCTCGGTCATCGACTGCTGGGCCTGGACCTGGTGCCCACCTGGACGAGCGCGCAGGAGACGATCGTGATGGACCTGCGGCTGCCGCGCGTCCTGACGGCGATGACCGTCGGCCTCGGCCTGGCGGTTGCCGGGGCGACGTTCCAGGGCATCCTTCGAA
>VEOW01000094.1 GCA_012026785.1 Chloroflexota bacterium
CCCCGCCGCCCGCCTGACCCAGCCACCGGCTCCCATTTCCTCTCATTTGCCCGTATGACGGACACCGGGAGGCGCGCTTTCCCTCACCTGCCCGCGACGGCGACCGGTGATGGAAGGTGGGGTCTTGGAGCCCGCGTTGTCGGGCCTCGGTGTCCGCCCTACGAGCATTTGGGGGGAGATGGCGGAGTCCTGTCCACGACGAGCGGGCAGGGCGCGGGCAGGGGCAGGCAGGGGTTCGTCGTCGCGCCGATACCATCGAGCTCGTGGAGCAGGAGCAGCTGCCGCCGGAGGTCCTGGCCGACGACGAGACGCTCGAGGGGCAGGAGTCGGCGACGGGGGTGGCCGGGGCGGCGCCGGGTGAACCGCCGCTCCTGACCACCGGCCAGCTGGCCCAGATCTTCCACGACATTGGCGACCTGCTCGAGGTGAAGGGCGAGCTCGTCTTCAAGACCGTCGCCTACCACCGCGCCGCGGACGCGATCGGGCGCTTCCCGATCGAGGTCGCCCGGGCCTACCGCGAGGGCCGGCCGCCGGAGCTCCCGGGCGTCGGTAAGGCCATCTCGGACAAGCTGGCCGAGCTGGCGACGACCGGCCGGCTCGGCTATCACGAGAAGCTCCTCGCCGAGTTCCCGACGACGCTCCTCGAGCTGCTGCGCCTGCCGGGGCTCGGTCCGAAGACCGTCCGCCTGATCTACACCGAGCTCGGCGTCCGGACGATCGATGAGCTCAAGGCCGCCGCCGAGGCCGGCCGTCTGCGCGACCTGCGCGGGCTGTCGCAGCGGACCGAGCAGCTCGTGCTCGAGGGCATCGAACGCCTGGAGCGACGGGAGCGGCGGCTGCTGCTCCACCACGCCAAGGTGATCGTCGAGGAGCTGTCGTCGGCCCTGCTGGACGTGCTGGGCGTGGGGCGGATCGTCCCGGCCGGGTCGTACCGCCGGCGGAAGGAGACGATCGGCGACCTCGACCTCCTGGCCGAGACCTCCGAGCCAGAGCGGGTCGTCGAGACGTTCGTCGGCCTGCCGTCGGTCGAGTCGATCATCGGCCAAGGGCCGCACAAGGCGGCCGTGCGACTCGGCGGACGCGGCCCGCAGGTGGACCTGATGCTCATGCCGCCCGGCGCCGCCGGGACGTACCTCATCCACTTCACCGGCTCCAAGGAACACAACGTTCGGCTCCGGGCGATGGCCCGCGATCGTGGCTGGAGCCTGTCCGAGCACGGCTTTGCCCGGATCGACGAGGACGGCGAGATCGTCACCGGCGACGGCGCCGAGCTTCGAACGTTCGCCACCGAGGAGGAGGCGTACGCGTTCCTCGGCCTGCCGTTCATTGAACCGGAGCTGCGCGAGGACGCGGGCGAGAGCGAGGCGGCCCTCGCCGGGCGCCTGCCGACGCTCGTCACCGAGGCGGACCTGCGCGGCGACCTCCACTCCCACTCCGACTGGTCCGACGGCAGCCACTCCGTCGAGGTCATGGCCCAGTTCGCGCGCCGTCGCGGTCACGCCTACCAGGTCATGTCCGACCATAGCCAGTCGCTCGCGATTGCCCGCGGCCTCACGCCCGAGCAGGTCATGCAGGAGCGGGCCGAGATCGCGCGGCTGAACGAACGGTTCGAAGCCGAAGAGGCGGCCGGGACGGCGCCGCCGGAGGCGTCGCCGGAGGGCTTCCGGCTCCTCCACGGCTGCGAACTGGAGGTTCGAGCCGACGGCTCGCTGGACTATCCCGACGAGCTGCTCGCGACGTTCGACCTCGTCGTCGCCTCGGTCCACGTCTCGCGTCGCCAGAGCCGCGCCGAGCTGACGCAGCGGACGCTCAACGCCATCAGGAACCCGCACGTCGACGTCATTGCCCACCCGGCCGGCAGGATGATCGGCGGGCGTGACGACCTCGACCTCGACTGGGACGCCGTGTACGACGAGGCGGCCCGGACCGGGGTGGCCCTCGAGATCAACGGCTCCCCGCATCGGCTCGACCTGTCGGTCGAGCGCGCCCGCCGGGCGATCGCCGCGGGCTGCGTCGTGGCGATCGATTCGGACGCCCACCGGATTGCCGAGTTCAGCCATCTCGGCTGGGGCATCAGCCAGGCGCGGCGCGCCTGGGTGGAGCCCGCCTCGGTGGTGAACACGCGCTCCCGGGCCGACCTCCTCGCCTGGCTGGCTCGGCCGCGGAGCTGACCGGCCCGGATTCCCCCGGCGCGTCCCAATCGCCCGTCCGATCGCCCGCGCTACCATCCGGCGCGGTGAAGACCCCGCCTGCCGCCCGCGACCTGGCCATCGGGGTCGCCGCCGTCATCGCGCTGTCGCGCTTCGCGCCCGACCCCTTCGCCTGGCCGCTCGCGGGCTTTCTCGTCGCCGCGACCGTCGTCGGCGTCCTGCAGCTCTTGGCCGATACGAGCTCCTCGGCCGAGTCTGCCGGCGTGCCGATCGAATCGGTCGTCCTGCCGGGGCTCGCGGCGGGGGCCGGCGCGCTGGCGATCCGGTTGGTGCCACTCGGGTTCGGACTCGCCCTCGGGGTCGTCCTCCTCGGCGCCCTGCTCCTCCTGGCGATCGCCACCGAGGCGAGGCTGGTTCGAAGCAGCAGCGCGCCGTCGAGTGCCGATCGAACGGCCGTTGGCATTCAGCTCCTGGTCGTCGGCTTCCTCGCCTTTGCCGGCGTCGCCGACGTGCTGCCCGGTGTCACCGTCGCCGCCGGCGGCGCGACGCCGCCCCCCGACCCGATCGTCCTCGTGGCGTTCGCGGGACTCGATGCGCTGATCGGGATGGCACTCGGCTACCGGGCCGCGGCCCTGCGCTCGACGAGCCTGCGCGACGTCGGCACGATCGCGATCGGTGCCGGGATGGTCATGGCCATCGCCGCCCTCGCGCTCCACTCGATCGAGCTGCCGCGGCTCATCGGGCCGGCCCTGCTGGTGCTGGTGTTCTTCCTGTGGGATGCCATCCACGGCGGGCGCCCGACGCGGCGGCGCGACTCGCGACGGCTCTGGGAGACGGCGTTCCTCGTCGTGATCGCCGTGGCCGTCGTCGCCTGGTCGTTCGGGATGCGCCCATGATCGCGGTCTGACCATCCCCCGGGCCCCTCGTCACGGCCCGGCGTTTGACTCGCGGCGGGACGGGTGCCAACATCGCGGGCCGATCGATTCCCCTCCGTCCCGCGAAAGGACACCACCTCCGTGACCTTCCCCGACATCGCCGCCGGCTCGAGCCCGGCCGCGACGACCCGCATGAAGCGGCAGCTGGCCGAGCAGGCCATCGCCAACGCCGCGGCCGGCAAATGGACCGACGCCGCCGACACGAATCGCAAGCTGCTCGAGCTCGGTGCCGACGCCGAGGCCGAGAACCGCCTCGCCAAGGCACTCTGGGAGCTGGGTGAGCTGGCCGCCGCCCGGGAGCATTACCAGGCCGCCCTGGCCCTCGACCCGACCAACCGGATCGCCGAGCGGAACATCGACCGCCTCCGGACGCTGCTGGTCGCCGCCGGCGAGAAGACGGTCCCGGCGATGGAGGGCAGCAAGGCGCCGGTCCGGATCTTCGTCGAGGAGACCGGCAAGACCGGCTTCGCCTTTCTCATCGACCTGGCCGACCCCAAGACCCTGGCCCAGGTCAACCCGGGCGACGCCGTCGAGCTGGTCCCCGAGGGCAACCGGCTGGTCGCGATCAGCAACGACGTTCGCGTCGGGGCCGTCGAGCCGCGCGTCGCGGCGCGTCTCCTGAAGCTCATCGCCGACGGCAACAAGTACTCCGCGGGGGTGACCTCGCTGGGCGCGGTCGACGTCCGGATCATCATCCGCGAGGTCTTCCAGGATCCCCGCAACTACGGCAAGGTCAGCTTCCCGACGGCGGCCAAGTCGAGCGACCTGCGGCCCTACACGAAGGGCACCCTGCTGCGCGAGGACGAGGAGCTCGAGGAGGAGCTCGAGGAGGACGTCGAGGACGAGGAGATCACCGACCTCGAAAGCGTCATCCCGCCGGAGGACACGACCGACGAGGCCTTCGAGGACGAAGAGGGCGAGGAAGAGGAAGAGGAGTCCTGACCTCGTCCCGCTGAGCGTTCCGGTCGGCTGAGGCCGGAGATCGTCTGCGACAATCGCCCCCATGGCGGGCCGGCTCCTCCTGTCGCGGGCGGCACCCGGCATCACCCTGCCGGCCTTCGAGCGCCTCGCGCCGCCACCGGCGCCCGACCTCCTCGCCGCCCGGATCCTGGCCCACTCCGCGCCCGGTGACATCGTCGCCGACCTGCACGGCCGCGGCG
>VEOW01000219.1 GCA_012026785.1 Chloroflexota bacterium
CGACGTCGTGTGCGACCTCCTGCTCGCCGAGAACCTCCGGCTGAACCAGGTCACGCCGGGCCCGCACCTTGACGGCATCCGGCGGTTCTACCGGCACCCGGTCGCGATGGTCGGCACGGACTCGACGTTCGTGGGCGCCAAGCTGAGCCCCCGGACCTACGGCTCGTACCCCCGGATCCTCGGCCAGTTCGTCCGCGACGAGGCGCTCCTCGGGCTGGAGGAGGCCGTGGCGAAGATGACGTCCATGCCCGCGACCCGCCTGAGCCTGCGAGATCGCGGTCGAATCGAGGACGGGCTCGTCGCCGACCTCGTCGTCTTCGACCCGGCGACCGTGCGTTCGAATGCGACCTACGAGGAGCCCCGTCGGTTCCCTGACGGCATCGAGCACGTGCTCGTCGATGGCACGCTCGTCGTCGCGGACGGCCGCCACACCGGCGCGACGCCGGGCCGAGCGCTGCGCCGTGGCCGCGACTGCGCCGACGGCTGGCGTCGAGGCCTTCCTCGAGGGCTCCGGCCTCGGTCTCGCCGTCTACCGTCGCGTCCGCGAGATTCTCCCGGACGCCGAGGTGCGGGTGACGAAGAGCCAGATCGCTTTCCGGGGCCGTCGCGGGTTCGCCTGGCTGTGGCGGCCGCGGATGTACATCGGGGCGCGCGGCGCCGAGATCGTGCTCGCGATCGCACTGCCACGCGAGGACCGCTCGCCCCGCTGGAAAGAGGTCGTCCACCCGTCTCCGGGAACGTGGCTGCACCACCTCGAGCTGGCGAAGGTCGACGCGGTCGATCCCGAGGTCGAGGCGTGGCTTCGCGAAGCCGCAGCGGCGGCGGGGCCATGGGCATGATCCCGGAGCCGGAGCGGCATCCGGCCCCTCGGACCGACCTGTCGGATCGAGGCCTGGTCGAGGCCATCGAAGCCGACCAGATCGCGAACCGGATCACCGACGCCGAGATCCCCGTGGAGATTCACCTCGACGGCGACGTCGCGTGGGGTCTCGCGCCAATGGCCGACACGTTCCGCAACGTCGTGCTCTCGGCGCGCTTCACGGCCGCGGATGCGGAGCGGCGGATCGCAACGATCGTCGAGGCGTACCGTCGGGCGGGCACCGGCTTCGTCTGGTGGGTGGCACCGTCCGACCTGCCGGCCGATCTGGGATCGCGGCTGCTCACTGCCGGAATGACGCACGAGGGCTCCGCTCCCGCGATGGCCGCCGATCTGGACGACGTGCCGCTCGAGGAGCCGCCGCCGGCGGGACTCGAGATCGTGCCGGTGACGGATACCGCCACGCTCGACGAGTTCCTCGAGGTCATTGCCGCGGATTGGCTCGAGTGGGCCGCCGGCGAGCACACTCCCGTCCAGCGGCGGACGCTGGCGGCCTGGCGCCGCGAGATCCCGCTCCGGTTCGCGCGCGAGCCGGTCCCGCTGCGCTGGATCGGCCGTGCCGATGGACGCGTCGTGGCGACGTCGCGCGCCTGCATCGGCGCCGGTGTGGCCGGCCTGTACGCGATCTCGACGCTGGCGTCCCATCGCGGTCGGGGGTTCGGTCGGGCCATGACGATCGCCGCCCTGCGCCCGGCGCACTCGATCGGCTACCGGATCGGGGTCCTCCAGTCGAGCGACCTCGGCCACCGCGTGTATCGGAAGCTCGGCTTCCGCGAGCTGTTTTCGTACGACATCTACGTCCATCCCGGCCCGACGTGACGGCACGGGGGGCCGCCGCTTCGGCCGGCCATCGCGCCGAGGCAATCGTGGCGGCCGAACGCCGTGCCACCCGAACGCCGTGGTACCCGCGCCGTGCCACCCGAACGCCGTGACCTGCGGCCGGATGTTCCGCATGGCTACCTAAACGACGCCCAGGGCCGCTCGATGGCCCCCTGGGGCCTGCAACCTCGTCGATCTGTTCCCTGCAGCTACCCAACGTGACCGAATCCGGCCCCTGGAGGGGCAAGTGGGCCCAGATCTCGGGGAAACCCGCTCGCAAGGTTGCCGACGCGAACATTCCGACGAGGTTGAGGCCAACAGCGCGCCTCAAACGCAGGAACCTTGTCAATACGGTAGCCACAGGGAACATCGGCCCGGCGGCAGGGGTAGGGGACGCGGGCGCGGGTCCCGGCTGGTAGGCTGCGGCGAACAGAAACGAGGCGAGCGCAAGGCCGCGAGCCAACGCCCCGGCATCGGAGGAAGCCCGAACGCGATGCCAACGCGGACCCTGACACCCCCAACGGAGACCGTTGAGCGCGCCTTGATCGTCGATCCCGGGCAGCGAGTCCCCGGCCGGGCGCGCGCCTACCCGCTGCGGCGCGAAGGGCCGGCCAAGCTGACCGGCGCAGCGAAGTACACCGACGATCTCGTCTTCCCCGGCGCGTGGTACGGCGCGACCATCCGCTCGACTGAAGCTCACGCTCGGCTCCTGGCCATCGAGCCCGACCCCGACGCTGACTGGTCGAAGGTCGTCATCGTCACGGCGGCCGACATCCCCGGCCACAACGTCGTCGCCTCGATCAAGGACGACCAGCCGATCCTCGTGCCGGTCGGTGGCGAGATCCAGCACCACGCCGAGCCGGTTGCCCTGCTCGCGGCGCCGGACCGGGAGACGTTGCGGCAGCTGAAGGGCCGCATCCGGCTCGTCACCGAGCAGCTGCCGGCGGTCTTCGATCCGGAGGTCTCGGCCCACGTCTTCGCCCAGTACGAGATCAAAGACGGCGACCTCGAAGCCGGCTTCGGTGAGGCCGAGCTGGTCCTGGAGGGCAGTTATCGCGTCGGCCACCAGGAGCAGCTGTACATCGAGAACCAGGCCATCATCGCCGTCCCCGCCGAGGGCGGCGGGATCGAGATCCACGGCTCGATGCAATGCCCGTACTACGTCCACAACGCCCTGAAGCGGGCGCTCCAGATGGACAACGTCCAGGCCAGGGTGATCCAGGAGGAGACCGGCGGCGGCTTCGGGGGCAAGGAGGAGTACCCCTCGATGGTCGCCCTCCACGCCTCGCTCCTGGCCCTGAAGTGCCGGCGCCCGGTTCGAATGATCTACGACCGCCACGAGGACATCTCGGCGACGACGAAGCGTCATCCCGCCGTCATTCGCCATCGGACGGGCGTCAAGCGCGACGGCACGATCGTCGCCCAGGACATCCAGATCGTCATGGACGGCGGGGCCTACTGCACGCTCACGCCCGTGGTCCTCAGCCGCGGCGCCCTCCACGCCGGCGGCCCGTACCGCTGTCCGAACGTTCGAATTCGAGCGCGGGCGACCCGGACGAACACCCCGCCAAACGGCGCCTTCCGGGGGTTCGGGGCACCCCAGGTCGAGTTCGCCGTCGAGACCCACCTCAACCGGATCGCCGAGGCGCTCGAGCTGAGCCCGGCCGAGATCCGGCGCTGCAACGCCTACGACGAGGGCGATCGCACGCCGACCGGGCAGGTCCTCCGGGACAGCGTCGCCGCCCACGAGGCCCTCGAGCAGGCCGTGGCCGCCAGCCACTTCGAGCGCTTCCGGGCGATGACGGCGGCGGAGGCGAAGGCCCGCCGCGGCTCCGGGACCATCCCCGAGGAGCCGTACCGGACCGGCGCATCGCGAACGGCGCGGGGCATCGGGCTGGCCCTTGGCTGGCACGGCGCGGGATTCACCGGTGCGGGCGAGGTGCACCTCGCGTCGGTGGCCTCGGTCGAGCTGACGGCCGATGGCCGGATCCGCGTCCTGACGGCCCAGACCGAGATGGGCCAGGGCACGAAGACGATCTTCCCGCAGCTGATCGCCCGTGAGCTCGGGGTGCCGGTCGACTGGGTGGAGTACCCGAGCCAGGACACCGCCGAGGTCCCGAACTCCGGCCCCACGGTCGCCAGCCGGACGGCGATGGTCGTCGGCGGGCTGTGCATCAAGGCGGCGCGGCGGCTCAAGGCGGAGGTCGAAGGGCGCAACGGCGGCCTGCCGTTCCACGAGGTCTTCCGCGACGACGCCGCCTCGCATGGCGCCACCCGGATCGATGAACGGTTCGAACCGTTCCCGGGCGAGCCGTTCGACGAGGAGCGCTACCGGGGCGACGCCTACCCGGCCTTCGGCTGGGCCGCGGCGGTCGCGACGGTCCAGGTCGATCTCGACACCGGCGAGGTGAGCGTCCAGGACGTCATCGCCGTCGACGAGGTGGGCACGGTCATCCACCCGATCCTGTGCGAGGGCCAGGTCGAGGGCGGGACCCTCCAGGCGGTCGGCTACGCCACGATCGAGGAGATGAAGGTCGAGGACGGCCGCTACGTCAACGACCGCCTCGCGACGTACCTGATTCCGACGGCGCTCGACGCCCCGCACATCCGCTCGATCCTGGTCGAGGCGCCGTATCCGCACGTGCCCCACGGTGCGAAGGGCGTCGGCGAGCTGCCGATGGACGTCGGCGCGCCCGCGGTCGTGGCCGCCATCCATGACGCGACCGGGACCTGGATCACGGAGCTGCCGGCGACGCCCGAGCGGATCCTCGCCGCGCTGGCCGCGTCGTCCCCGGAGGCAGCGGCGTGAGCACGTTCCGCTTCCTCGTCAACGGCAGCCCTGCCGAGGTCGAGGCGCCCGGGATGCGGCGACTGCTGGACGTCCTGCGCGAGGACCTCGGGCTGACCGGCACGAAGGAGGGCTGCGGGGAAGGGGAGTGCGGGGCCTGCTCGGTCCTGCTCGACGGCCAGGTCGTCGATGCCTGCCTCGTGCCCGTCTGCCAGGTCGAGGGGCGGATCGTGCGAACGGTCGAGGGGCTGGCGCTGGCGGCCCGCCAGCGGGGCGAGCTCGATTCACTCCAGGAGGCGTTCCTCGAGCACGGTGCGGCACAGTGCGGGATCTGCACGCCGGGGATGCTGATGGCGGCCCGGGCCTATCTCGACGCGGGCGGCGGCCCCGACGAGGCCGACATCCGCGAGGCCATCGCCGGGAACCTCTGCCGCTGCACCGGCTACACGAAGATCGTCGACGCGATCGCCGCGGTGGCGGGACCCGAGGGGGCCTGAGTGCCCGCGGAGCCGCCGATCGACACGCCTCGCCACCTGTTCGAGGCCTACGAGCTGCTCGCCGCCGGCCCGATTCGACCCATCGCCGGCGGGACGGACGTGATGGTCCAGATCACCGGCGAGCTCGGACCGATCCCGGAGCGGATGCTCGACCTGTCCCGGATCGATGCGCTCCGCGGCATCGCCCTGGAGGCCGACGGCCTGGTCCTCGGGGCGGCGACCACCTACACCGAGATTCGCCGCTCGGCGCTGTGCCGGGAGCACCTGCCGGCGCTCGTCGAGGCCGCGGCGACGATCGGCGCGGCCCAGATCCAGAACCGCGGGACCCTCGGTGGCAACATCGCCAACGCCTCACCGGCCGGCGACACGCTGCCGATCCTCCTCGCGGCCGACGCGACCATCCTCGTGGGCGGCCAGCGCGGCGAGCGCCAGCTCGCTGCCGCCGAGTTCTTCACCGGCTACCGCCAGACCGCCCTCGCGCCCGACGAGCTCATCCTCCAGGTCCGCTTCCCGCTGCGGCCCGGCCGCGAGCTCCGCTTCCGCAAGGTCGGGACGCGACGAGCCCAGGCGATCAGCAAGGTCGTCCTGGCGATTGCCTGGCGGGACCTCGGCGCGCCGGGCTGGGCCGACGTCCGGGTCGCGCTCGGCTCGGTCGCCCCGACGCCGATCCGCGCCGCCGTCACGGAAGCCGTCCTGGAAGGCGCCCGCCCCACGCCGGCCGTCGCCGATCTCGCCGCCGAGACCCTCGCCGACGAGCTCGCCCCGATCGACGACGTCCGCTCGACCGCGGAGTACCGGCGGACCGTGGCGGCCCGCGTCCTCCACCGGCTGCTCCGCGACGCCGGAGGCTGGTGACGCTCGACGCCGCGACATCGCCCAGCGCGACGGCCCCGGAGTTCGTCGCCGCGGTCGGGCCGCTGTTCGAGAACGCGCCGGGCTTCCTGTACCGCCTGGCCGCGGCGCGACCGTTCGATTCGACCGAGCGGCTGTTCGAGCGGGCCCGGGCCCTGGCCCACGACATGCCCGAGCCGCTGCAGGTCGAGCTGATCGACGCCCATCCCCGCCTCGGCGCGGCGCCCGCAGCGATGTCCCCGATGTCCCGTCGCGAGCAGGCCGCCGGCGGCGCCGGGGCGAACGCCGAGCCGGAGGATGCCCGCCTGGCCCGCCAGCTCGACGACCTCAACCGCAGCTACGAGGGCCGATTCGGGTTCCGCTACTGTGTCTGGGTGGCCGGCCGATCCCGCGCGGCGCTGATCCCGGAGATGGCGGCGGCGCTCGAGGGCGCGCGCGAGGCCGAGCTGGATCGCGCGATCGATGCCGTGATCGACATCGCGGCCGATCGCCTCAGGAGGGCGGCATGAGCTACAGCCTCGGGCACAACCGCTACGGCAAGTCGCGCATCCGGCTCGTCACCGTCCGCCGCGGACCGCAGCGCCATCACCTCCGCGACCTGACCGTCGACGTCGCCCTGGAGGGCGACTTCGAGGCCGCTCACACCGCCGGCGACAACGCCAACGTCGTCGCGACTGACACCATGAAGAACACCGTCTATGCGCTCGCGCGCGACCGCTTCACCGGCTCCGCCGAGGCGTTTGGCCTGGAGCTCGCGCGGCACTTCGCGGCACACCCCTCGGTCAGCCGTGCCGCGGTCGACATCGCGGAGCACCGTTGGCGGCCCATCCATCTCGAGGGGGGCGATGCCCCGGACGCCTTCCTGCGCCGGGGTGACATGACGCGGCTCGCGGCGGTGTCCGTCACCGACGACGGCGGGGTCTCCGTCGAGGCCGGCATCGACGACCTGACCGTCATGAAGACGACAAAGTCCGCATTCGGCGGCTTCGACCGCGATCGTTTCACGACGCTGCCGGAGGTCGAGGATCGGCTGATGGCCACGAAGGTCCGGGCCACGTGGGGCTATCGCTCCGACCTCGCGGCCAGTGGTGCGCTCGACTTCGACGCGGCCTGGACCCGTGCCGAGGAGACGCTCCTCCACTCCCTGGCCGAGCACTTCAGCCCATCGGTCCAGGCTTCGATCTGGATCATGGCCGCGGCGATGATGGACGCCGAGGGCTCCATCGACTGGGTTCGAATGGTCCTGCCGAACCTCCACCACTGGACCGTCGACCTGTCGCCGTTCGGACTCGACAATCCGGGCGAGGTGTTCGTCGCGACAACCGCGCCGCACGGGCTCATCGACGCAACGGTTCATCGGCGATCCTGACGGCATGGCCGCGTCCCGACCGTCCGCCGCGCCACCCGGAATCGATGTCGTCGGTCCCGCTGTCGATGGCACAGAGCTCATCCTGACGCCCGAGGCCCTCGCGTTCGTCGGCTTGCTCCAGCGCCGCTTCGGGGAGCCGCGCCGGCATCTCCTCGAGCGACGCCGCGGGCGCCAGGCCGAGATCGACGCCGGCGCGCCGCTGCAGCTGCTACCCGAGACGGCATCGATCCGCGCGGACCCGTCGTGGCGGGTGGCCGAGCCGCCGCCCGACCTCCTTGACCGGCGGGTCGAGATCACGGGGCCGGCCGAGCCGAAGATGATGATCAACGCCCTCAACTCGGGCGCCCGCGTCTTCATGGCCGACTTCGAGGACGCCCTGTCGCCGACCTGGGCCAACGTCGTCGGTGGCCAGGCCGCCTGCTTCGAAGCCGTCCGCGGGACGCTCGCCTTCGACTCGCCCGAGGGCAAGTCATACCGCCTCGGCGAGCACGTCGCCACGCTGCTCGTGCGGCCGCGGGGCTGGCACCTGCCGGAGGCCCACGTTCGAGTCGACGGCGAGCCGATGAGCGCCTCGCTGTTCGACTTCGGGCTGTATGCCTTCCACAACATCCAGGAGCGGATCGAGCGTGGGACGGGCCTCTACCTGTACCTGCCGAAGCTCCAGTCGCACCTCGAGGCGCGGCTCTGGAACGAGGTCTTCGACTGGGTCGAGGCCGAGCTCGGCGTGCCTCGCGGCACGATCCGGGCAACCGTCCTCATCGAGACGATCCACGCCGCGTTCGAGATGGAGGAGATCCTGTTCGAGCTGCGGGACCACTCCTCGGGGCTGAACGCCGGGCGCTGGGACTACCTGTTCTCGTGCATCAAGACGTTCCGGGGCGAGCGGGCCCAGGTGCTGCCCGATCGCGGGCAGGTCACGATGACCGTGCCATTCATGCGGGCCTATACCGAGCGCCTCGTCCTGACCTGCCATCGCCGCGGCGC
>VEOW01000042.1 GCA_012026785.1 Chloroflexota bacterium
CGCGTCTCCGGGTCTGGGCTTCGGAGATCGCCCACGAAGCGCTCCTCGCGTCGCGTCGGCCGGCGATTCATCGCAAATTGCCGCTCACGCGGTGTCTGCCTCGCTCACTCAGGGTTGCCCAATGTCACCCGACGAGCCGGGTGGAAGGCTCCCGATGTATCGGGTGGTGCCGAGGGCGTCGGCCGAACATTACTCCTCGGTGATCTGTGTTACGACCGTGCAGGCGCCGCCCCTGAATGCGACGTGAAGGGCGACGCTCGACACGCCCGCGGTGTCGAAGGTCGTCGTGCAGGCAGCGGTGAACGGGTCCTCTTCGGCGAGGCGCGGTGTCCCGCCCGGTACGGGCCGGAGCTGGATCGCGTCGGAGCCGTACCAGCGCCGAAAGCTGATCGTCCAGACACCCGGGCCGAGCGTCGGCGGTACGTCGCCCAGGATGCCCGTCGACGCCATTGGCCCGTTGGTCACGCGCAGCTCCTGGCCGGCCTCCACGGGACCTGGGTCCCACGCGAAGTTGCCGCGATGGTCGTAGCCGCCGGGCCCCTCGACGCGGATCCCGTAGTTGCAGGACATGTACCACTGCACGGTGCAGGGCCCGAGGCCCGTCGCGTCCATCGTCAACCTGGCCCGGCTCGGCAACGGCGTGCAGGCCACGACCAGAGCCGCGACGACCGTCAGTAGCCGATACGCCATCTTGTCGACCTCTCCCGGGACGCCTGGGGGTCTTGTCCTGTATCAACCGACGAATGCGCGCTCGAATGTGTGGCCTCGCTCGGCGTTGTCCAATGTCACCCGCGTCCACCTCCCGGCTGAACCTCGGGACGACCTTCACACGGCGGCAGGACGGGTGGTGCTTGGACCCCAGCCATCGAGTCCCCGGGTACCGCTGTGATGACCATACGCTGTCCGCGCCCCGGGTCACCGATACCGCTCGTGCCGGTGCCGAAGTAGAAACCCTGCTCGGTTCGAACCTCGATCCGGTTCATCAGGAACTGTGGCGCGACGGCGTATCCGCAGGACGGGACGTCGAGTCGTCGGCCGTCCTGGTCGAGCAGAAACACAGGCTCGCGCGTCCGATTCCAGACCTCGAGCGACGCCACGATGGGCTTTGGCGGGTCGACCAGCTCGCTGACGGAGCCGCATCCGGCTACGGCCGCGGCGAGCGGGAAAGCGAGGCCGATCACGGTCCTGCGCATCACTCAGTGTTGGGGAATGCCACCTGGTGGCCTCACCACTCGTCACGATCATCGAACGCGGTGGGCGATCCGCCCGGCGCCGTAGGACCAAGTTCCTCGACCCGAGTCCCAACGACCGGCCAGCGGGCACGGGCCCGATGTACCTCTAGCGCGATCACTTCAGCCTTACTCCTCCCGTAGAAGGATTGAACCTCGTAGCTCGCCGTCAGGCCGTTCGAGCCATCAATAGTGACTCGGAAGAGGTGGGGACAGTTCACATAGCCTTGGCCCGGCACGAAGCGGAGGGTCGACGTACCCATCGGCTTGTCGGGATGTTCGTCGGTCACTGGTCACTCACCGTAGCCGGATGTCACCCGAGGGGCGCTCACTCGTAGAACCTCGCGCCTCGTACGACATCAGCCATGACGGACCACGCATTCCGCGGCAGGGCCCGGCCCTCGTTGCGATAGGCGTTCTCGATGGATCCGAGGAGCGCCCCGAGCGCTTCGAGATACCGATCCAGCGAGTCGTTCTCCCAGCCTTCGGCCCCCGCGGCTAGCTCAGCGCGCAGCTCATGGATGGCTGCTAGGAGTTCGTCGCGGCCGTCCAGCGTGTCGTCGGTCATGCTCAGTCAGCGTCGCCCAATGCCACGTGAAACCCAGTCACGGCAGATCCACGACCTGTTCCGTTGCCACGTAGCGCTGCGAGTCGGAATCCGTCTTGACCTGCGGCCCAGTCAGGTGCTCGCCCGACTCGCCGACTTCGGCCAGGACCGAGAGATCGGTCTGCGCCCATGGCTTGAAAGTCAACTCGACGTGAATGCGACCAGCCGGCCAGGCGCGAAGGTCGAACTGCTGGCTGACACTCGACATACCGACCCGAAGCTCACGGGAGTCGTTCAGGGCAGTGTGGTCAGCCTCGTGCCACACAACGAGGAACACCTCCGCACCTGAAGGCAGGTCCGCGCGCCACTCGACGTTGAGCGTGCGGTCTTCGACGGAGGAGTAAAGATGGAGCGGGCCTGACCCTGCGGCGGGACCCGCGCAGGCGACGATGGCGAGGGCCAATATGGTCAGGGCCATCCAAGGTGCGACGCTACGAACCATCACTCAGCGTTTGCGAATGTCACGCGTCGCAGGAGCAAGTCGCTCACGGCCGTTTGCGCCCTCGAGAACGCAGCCAATCCTGCGTAGCTTCCGCGCCCGCCATTGTGGCCTCGTAGTCCGCAACGACCATCTCGACGAACATCCTTACGGCCTCGTCCGCCTGGGCCGTACTCGCCCGCACGTCAAAGGTGCCCCGCTCGCCGATGACGATTGCCCAATCGTCAGCACGACGGATCAGGGACACGCCATCGCCAACCTCTCCGCACGACCAGTAGAGCTCGGGCACGCCACGCTCGCGCAGGACCGTCGATGCCGCCGCAAAGACATCGCTAGCCCGTCTCTCGTCCCCCGCCGAAGAATGTCGCTTCATGATCGCTCGACGTTACGTCACGCGCCGGCGCGTGGCGGGGCGGGAACCTAGCGGGCCGACTTCGTCTGGGTGCGGCGGCAGCGGGTACAGGCGAGGACGCGAACCTGGTTGCCGTTCTGGGTGATGACCAGCGGCTGGAGGTTCGGGTGGTAGCGACGGTGGGCGCGGACGCGGTTCGAGCCCGATGACTGCGGGTTGAACCCGCCCATCGAGACCTTGCCGCAGATCGCGCAGGAGCGAGCCATTCGAACGGACCTCAGGAGTTGGGCATGAGCGTGCCGGGCGGTTCGGCCCGAGCGGGGCGGTACTATACCACGCGTTCCCGACGGTTCCCGCCCGTGACCGTCGCTGGCATTGACGAGGGAGCAGGGTGCCGGAAGCCATCGCCGGGCGCGCGCTCGTGACGCGCCGGGCCGTCATCGACATCGTTCGAAGGGTCACCCTCGGGTCGTACGGGGTCGTCGGCTTCGCCGGGAGCTGGCTGGACCGCCTCTTCGGGGGCCTCGAGCGACGACCGGGCGGGATGCGAATCTCGCTCCGCGACGGCAAGCTCGGGATCTCGCTCCGCCTGCGGGTCGCCCATGGCGTGCCGATCGCCGAGGTCGCGCGCCAGGTCGACGCCTCGATCCGGTACGCGATCCGGAGCGCGCTCGGCAAGGAGGTCGACCGCCTCTCGATTCGGGTCGCGCGGGTCGAGACCCACCCGGCCAGCGCGCCACCGCGGCGCGAGCACCACCCGACCCCGGGCCCCTCGGACCTCGCCGACAGCGGGACGGACGTGGCCTGATGGCGCGACGGGCCTGCGATGGCGCGGGCCTCCTCGGCGCGTTCCGGGCGGCGGTCGCCCGGCTCGAGGCGAGCGTCGACGAGGTCAACGCCCTCAATGTCTTTCCGGTCCCCGATGGCGACACCGGTTCGAACATGATGGCCACCGTCCGGGCGGCGCTGGCGGAGGCGGAGGCGGTCGGACCGACGGCGAGCGCCGAGCGGATCGCCTCGGCGGCGGCGTTCGGGGCCCTGATGGGTGCTCGCGGCAACTCCGGTGTCATCGCCAGCCAGATCATGCGCGGCCTGGCCGAGGGCCTGGCCGGCAAGACCCGCTTCAACGCGCTCGACCTGGCGAACGCGCTCGACGAGGGCACGAAGGCGGCCTACGGCGCGGTCGCCAAGCCGGTCGAGGGCACGATCCTGACCGTTATCCGGGAGGCCTCGGCGGCGGCCGTCGAGATCGCCGAGCGGGAGCGGAGCCTCGAGGCCGTCCTGGGCGGGACGGTCGAGGCGGCCGAGAAGGCGGTCGCTCGAACGCCATCGCTGCTGCCGATCTTGCGCGAGGCCGGCGTCGTCGATTCGGGCGGTCAGGGGCTGCTGCGCCTCATGGAGGGCGCCCGGGCGTTCCTCGAGGGCACGGCCCCCGAGGCCAACCTGCGGCCGTCGACCGTCGCCCCGGCCCATGGCCCGGCACCGCACGGCGCCCTCCCGCACGCGCCCGAGGGCCACGCCGCGCCGGCCCAGGTCGCCGCGCCGGGCGCCGGCCTGCGCGACGAGGGCTTCGGGTACGAGACGATGTTCCTGCTGCGGGCCAACCCGGGCGCGTCGCTCGACGTCGACGCCATCCGGGGGCACCTCGAATCGATCGGCGAGTCGGTGCTGGTCGCGGGCGATGCTCGGGCGGTGAAGGTCCACGTCCACAACGAGCGGCCCGACGAGGTGCTCGCCTACGCCCTCGGGCTCGGGGCACTGTCGATGATCAGCGTCGAGAACCTCGACCAGCAGGCCGAGAACGTTCGCGAGACCC
This sequence comes from Chloroflexota bacterium, assembly GCA_012026785.1. GTDB lineage: Bacteria > Chloroflexota > Limnocylindria > Limnocylindrales > CSP1-4 > UBA5189. The sequence goes on from VEOW01000042.1 coordinate 4,444, forward strand.
GCGCCGCGGCCTTCGCCGGCGAGCGGCGAGCGGCGGATGGGGCTGGGCGCAACGGCACCGAACCGACGATCGGCGATGGGACGACGCCGCCCGGCGAGCCGATCCCGCTCGCGGTCGTCGCGGTCGCGCCCGGCGAGGGCCTGGCGGCGATCTTCCGCGACTTCGGGGTGCATGGTGTGGTCATGGGCGGCCAGGCCTCCAACCCGAGCACCGGCGAGCTGCTCGAGGCCGTCCAGGCCATCAACGCCCGCGAGGTCCTGCTGCTGCCCAACAACCCCAACGTCGTGCTCGCCGCCCGCCAGGTCGCCGGGATGACGGACCGGAAGGTCGGGGTCGTGGCGACCCGCAATGCTGCCGAGGGTTTCGCCGCGCTGCTCGCGCTCGATCCGGCCAAGGATGCCGAGGCGAATGCCGCGGGGATGACCGCCGCGGGCCGGGGGATCCAGAGCCTGGCCGTGACCGAGGCCGTTCGCGACGCCACGATCGGGGGTCGCAAGGTGAAGCGCGGCCAGACGATCGTCCTCGATCCCGACGATGGCCTGGTCGCCTGCCACGACAAGCCCGACGACGCGGTCCTGGCGGCGATTCGCGCGCTTGCGCCCGGCTTCGAGCTGCTGACGATCTACTACGGCGACGGCGCCGATCTCGCGGGCACCGAGGCCCTGGCCCGCAAGATCCACGACCTCGGCACCGGGGCCGAGATCGAGGTCGTCCACGGCGGCCAGCCCCACTACCGCTACCTCATCTCGGCGGAGTAGGGACGCGAGAGGCGGTGACCGCGCGGGCGTCGGGGCCACGATCCGGGGGAAGGCGGGGCGCACGTCCCACGGCCGCGATCGCGCCACCGCGCACCCCCGAGGAGCTGCTGTCGCGCGACCTGGCCCGCTCGGGCCTGCCGGGTGCGACGGTCCTGGCCCGGGCCGGGCGCCGGCTCGGCTGGGCGACGGTCCGGGACCTGCTGTTCCACCTGCCCCGCCGCTACGACGACCTGCGCGAAATGCGGACGATCGGCGAGCTCGCCTGGATCGACGACGGAACGCCCATCTCGGCCCGGGTGACCGTGGCCGACGTCCGCGTCGAGGCGTCCTTCCGGCGCCGAGTCCAGCGCACGATCGCGGTCCTCGAGGACGAGACCGGCTCGATCGAGGCGACGTGGTTCGGGCGGCGGTTCATCGAGCGTCGCCTTCATCCCGGCCAGCGGGTCATCGTGTCGGGCAAGGTCAAGCACTTCGGCCGGAAGCGGACCCTCGACAACCCCGACTTCCAGCCGGAAGGCCGCGACGACGAGCTCCTCCACGTTGGCCGGATCGTGCCGATCTACCGGCTCACTGCTGGGCTGACCGCGAACCGGTTGCGGGTCGCGATCCGCGAGGCGCTCGATCGCGGCGGCCGCGAGCATCCCGAGTACCTGCCGCCCGAGCTGCGCCGCCAACATGGCCTCGTCGGCATCGGGCCGGCCCTCGAGGGGGCCCACTACCCGGCGTCGTTCGAAGGGCGGGACGAGGCGCTCCGGCGCATCGCTTTTGACGAGCTGCTGGGGCTCCAGGTCGGGATGGTCGGTCGGCGGCGCGAGCGAGGCCGCGATGCGGCGGTGCGCATTGCCGTCGACGCGGCGACGGACGAGGCGCTGCGGGCGGCGCTGGCGGGCTCGCTGTCGCGAAAGCTCGGACACGGGGTCTCGCTCACGCCCGACCAGGACGCGGCGATCCGCGAGGTCCGTGCCGATCTGAACCGCCCGACGCCGATGCTGCGGCTGCTCCAGGGCGACGTCGGCTCGGGCAAGACCGCCGTCGCCGCCTGGGCGCTCGGGGCCGCCGCTCGGGCCGGGCTGCAGGGGGCGCTCCTGGCGCCGACCGACCTCCTCGCCCGGCAGCACCACCGGACGCTCGCGTCGCTGCTCGAGGACGAGAACCTCCCGGTCGAGCTGCTGACCGGCTCGCTGACCGCCTCGACCGCCCGGGCGACCCTCGACCGGCTCGCGTCGGGGATGGCCCCGATCGTCGTCGGGACGCACGCCCTCATCCAGGAGCGAGTGTCGTTCGCGGCGCTGGGGCTGGTCGTGATCGACGAGCAGCACCGCTTCGGCGTCGACCAACGAGGCCAGCTGGAGGCGAAGGCCGGCGGCGATCGGACGCCGCACGTCCTGTTGATGACCGCGACGCCGATCCCCCGGACTCTCGGCCAGGTGCTCTACGCCGACCTTGATGTCTCTGACCTCCGGACGCCGCCGGCGGGCCGGGTCCCGATTCGGACCGGGATCAAGCGGCCCGACGAGCTCGAGGGGACCTGGGGCCGCGTCCGGCAGGAGGCGGCCGCGGGCCATCGGACGTTCGTCGTCGTGCCGCTTATCGACGAGGCCGAGGCGGGCGACGGCGGCGTGGGCGGCGTGGCGGGAGCGACGGGCTTCTGGGACGCCTCGGCACCCGCGGCGGAGGCGGAGGCCGTCCGCCTGCGCGAGCTCCTGGCGCCGCTGCGGGTTGGGCTCGTCCACGGCCGGATGAAGGCCGCCGACCGCGACGCGGAGATGGCCCGCTTCCGCGACGGCGACCTGGACGTCCTCGTCGGCACGACCGTCGTCGAGGTCGGGGTCGACGTGCCGGAGGCGACGATGATGGTCATCGAGGGCGCCGACCGCTTCGGGCTGGCCCAGCTCCATCAGCTCCGGGGCCGCGTCGGCCGGGGCACGGTCGAGTCGTTCTGCGTCCTGGTCTCTGACTCCGTCGACGCGACCGCCCGGGCCCGGCTGGAGGCGGTGCGGATGACGCGCGACGGCTTCGAGCTGGCCGAGCGCGACTGGGAGCTTCGGCGCGAGGGCGACGTGCTGGGCCTCGTCCAGAGCGGCCTGCCGAGCCTGCGCGTCGCGTCGCTCCAACGCGAGGGTCACCGCGAGCTCGCCGTCGCGGCGCGCGCCGTCGCCGAGGGCCTCCTCGACGAGCGCGGCGAGCTGCGGCCGGGCCATGCGGCGCTGGCGCGCGAGCTGCGCGACGGGTGGCTGCGGCGGGTGGCGGCGGCCGAGCCCGCCGGCGCAGCGTGAGCGGCCCGGCGTGAGCCCGAGATCGCACGGCGGTGCCGGCCGGGTGATCGCCGGAACGGCCCGCGGGATCGCCCTCCGCGCGCCCGCTGCCGGGACAAGGCCGCTCGGCGACCGCGTGAAGCAGACCCTGTTCGCGATCCTCGAGCGCGAGCTGCGCGGACGGCGCTTCCTCGACCTGTTCGCCGGGAGCGGCGCGGGCGGGATCGAGGCTCTCTCGCGCGGTGCGGCCGCGGCCATCTTCGTCGAGCGGGATCGTGACGCCATCGCCGTCATCGAGCACAACCTGGCAGCAACCCACCTCGAGGATCGAGGTTGGGTCGTTCGAGCGGATGCCCTCGGATGGTTGGAGCGCGAGGGACATACGGCCGGCCCATTCGCGGCGATCCTGGTCGACCCCCCGTACGACCGGCCCGACGAGCTGACGCGGGCCCTCCAGCGGATCGCGAATGCCGGCAGGGGCGCGATCCTTGAGCCCGATGGCGTCATTGTCGCCAAGCACTTCTGGAAGTCCTCGGCGCCGGAAGTCCCGCTGCTACGATCGGTCCGCCAGGAGCGATTCGGCGAGACGATGCTGACGTTCCAGCGCTGGGCGGACGAGGAGGACGGATGAAGGTCGCGCTCTACCCGGGCTCGTTCGACCCCGTCACCAACGGCCATCTCGACGTCCTGGTTCGAGCCCTCGCTGTCTTCGACCGCGTCGTCGTCGGCGTCCTGTCCAATCCCCGCAAGACGCCGCTGCTGGCGGCCGAGACGCGGGTCGCCGTCCTTCGGGAGGCGCTCGAAGCGGCCGAGCTCGACGATGCCCGCGTGGCGGTCGTGACCTTCGACGGCCTGACCGTCGACGCCTGCCGGACCCACGGCGCCGGCTGGATCGTCCGGGGCCTGCGGGCGATCTCGGATTTCGAGGCCGAGGGCCAGCTGGCCCACAACAACCGGGTCCTGGCGCCCGAGATCGACACGGTCTTCTTCATGACCGCCGTCGAGAACGGCTACGTCAGCTCCAGCCTCGTCAAGGAGATCGCGGCGTTCGGCGGCGACGTCTCGGGGATGGTCCCGGCGGCGGCCCGTCGTGCGCTCGCCGGGGAGCGGCGGGTGCCATAATCGGGCCGTCGGAATCGACACGTCGTCCGGCCATCCGCCTCGGAGGTCCCTCCGCTGGACATCATCTTCCTCCTCGAACGCCTCGAGTCGCTCGTCGCGACCGGCACCGGCGTGCCGGCCACCCGGAAGGTCCTCGTCGACCGCGATGCGATCCTCGACCTGGTCGACCAGCTGCGCGTCGCCATCCCCGAGGAGGTCCAGGCGGCCAAGCGAATCAACGCCGAGAGCGAGCGAATCCTCGAGAAGGCCGGTGCCGAGGGCCAGCGGATCGTCAGCCGGGCCCAGGAGCAGGCCGCGTTCCTGATCAGCGAGCGCGGGCTCACCGAGCGGGCCCTCGACGAGAGCCGCCGGATCGTCGAGGAGGCGGGCCGCGCCGCCGAGGACGTCCGCCGCGGCGCCGACGACTACGCCCTCCAGATGCTCGAGTCGCTGGAGCGCGAGATGGACCAGGCCCTGTCGGGGATCCGGAAGGGCTTGACCGTTCTGGACGACCGCCGGGCCGAGCTGCGAGCGGCCGAGGCCGCGGAGGCGGCCGAGGCGGCCGAGGCGGCCGGGGAGAACGGACACGGGGGCCGGACCGCCGAGGTGGAGCGCGGCGAGTCCGACGATGACGACGGGGACGATGGGCCGTCGCCGGCATTCCTGCGAGAGGGAGACGCGGGCAGCCGATCCGGATCCGGATGACCGCGCCCGCCCCGCTGACGTTTCCGCTTGCGGGGCTGCTCGGCGAACCGGCCGGAACCGAGCGGCGCTACGACGTCGCCGGGGTCACGATCCCCCTGGCCGATGACCTGCGGCTGACCGAGCCCCTCGAGGGCGAGGTTCGGATCGCCCGGACGAACCGCGGTGTCATCGTGGAGGCTCACCTCGGCGCCTCGATCGCGGGGACGTGCGCCCGCTGTCTCCGGGACATCGAGATCCCGATCGCGGTCGACGTCAGGGAGGAGGCGCTGCCGAGCGTCGAGCTCGCGTCCGGTCATCCGGTCGACACCGCCTCCGAGCCCGAGGTGACCCGGCTCACCAGCCACCACGAGCTGGAGCGCGGGGCGCTCGTCGCCGACGCGATCTCGCTGGCCGAGCCGATCGCGCCGCTGTGCGAGGAGGCCTGCCCGGGGCTGTGTCCAACCTGTGGGGAGCGCCTCGGACCCGAGCACGCCGAGCACGAGCAGGACGAGATCGATCCACGCCTCGCGGCGCTGCGAGCGTTCCGGTCGGCCGATTCCGAGGCAACGGATGCGGGTGACGAGGGTCGCGCCAACGAGGCGGCGGATGACGGGGAGCCCGCGAGCCGGTAGACTGCGCGATCGGTCCGGCGGCGCCGTGCGCCGCCCCGTCCCCAGCACCGACGACGCGCCCGCGTACGGGGCGCATTCGAACGACACGCGGTCCGGCCCCCGCCGGGGCCGAGCACCGAAAGGAGCAGCATTCAGCCATGGGCGTGCCCAAGCGCCGGGTCTCGCGGGCGCGGCAGGGAGATCGGCGAGCGCACCACGCGCTCACGCTGCCGCAGCTCGAGGACTGCCCGCACTGCCATCAGAAGAAGCGGGCCCACCGCGCCTGCCCCAACTGCGGCTTCTACGCCGGTCGCCCGGTGCTGGAGCTCAAGCCGCCCAAGGAAGAGTCCTCGCCGCAGGCCTGATGCCGTCGGCTGGGCGCTGACATGAGTGGGGTCCGGCTGGCGGTCGACGCGATGGGCGGCGACCACGGTCCGGCCGAGGTCGTGCCCGGCGCGCTGGACCACGCCCGGGCCCAGCCCGACGATCACGTCCTGCTCGTCGGCGACCGCGACCGCCTGGCGCCGATCGCCGGGCCGTTGCCGTCGAACGTCGAGATCGTCCATGCCGGCCAGGTCATCGAGATGCACGAGCACCCGGCCCTGGCCCTGCGCGAGAAGAAGGACGCCTCGATCCTCGTCGCCTGCGACCTCGTCCGAAGCGGACAGGCGAGCGCGGTCGTGACCGCCGGTCACACGGGCGCCGGCATGGCCGCCGCGGTTCTGCGCATCGGCCGCCTGCCGGGCGTCGATCGACCGGCACTGGCGGTCCAGATGGTTCGCCGGGGCCGGCCGTTCGTGCTGCTGGACATCGGCGCGAACCCGGACTCCAGCCCGGAGCACCTGGCCCAGTACGCCCGGATGGGCGCGATCTTCGCCGAGCGCGTCGTGGGGATCGAACGGCCGCGGGTCGCGCTCCTCTCGATCGGCGAGGAGAAGGGCAAGGGCGACCTGCGCATCCAGCGGGCGACCGAGCTGATCGACGCCTCCGACCTAACGTTCGTCGGCAACGTCGAGGGCCGCCACCTCGTCGACGACACGGCCGACGTCGTCGTGACCGACGCGGTCACCGGCAACGTCGTCATCAAGTTCTTCGAGGGCCTCTCGACGTTCATCTTCGACCTGTTCCGGGAGGAGTTCCGCGGCTCCCTGCGCGGCCGCCTTGCCTACCTGCTGCTCAAGCCCGGCGTGCGGCGGATCCGGGGGGTCTTCGACTACGAGCGGGCCGGCGGCTCGCCGCTCCTCGGGGTGAAGGGGGCGGTGATCATCACCCACGGTCGGGCCCGGCGACGGATGATCGGCTTCGCGTGCGAGGTCGCGGCGGCGACGGCCCGCCAGCGCGTCCCGGACCTGATCGCCGAGGCCCTGCGCGAGGATGCCCTGCGGGCGGACGCCGCCGGTGTTGGGCTGGATCGGGCGGCGGTCGATTCGACGAGCGACCCGGAGGTGCCGGCATGACCGAGCCCGCGGCCCGCCCCGACCTGTCGGTCGGGCGCAGCGTCATCGTGGAGACGGCCCGCTTGGCCGCGCTCGAGATCCCCGAGGTTCTGCGCGTCGATCGCGGCGGCCCGCGCTGGCGGGCGCTGCTGGCCGGGCCGCCGGTCATGGTCCGGGTCCGCGGCGACGAGGTCCGGGTGCGGATCCGGATCGTCGCCCGGCCCGGGGCCGATCTCGTCGCGCCCGCGGGGCGCGTCCGATCCGCTGTGGCCGCGGCGGTCGAGCGGCTGCTCGGCCTGCGGGTCGGCGAGGTCACCGTGCTGGTCGACGGCGTTGGGGGGTGAGGGGCGCGGCGCCCGCTCCCGGGGCAGACGGTCCGAGCTCGACGACCGGGTTCGAAGCCTCCGCCATGGCCGGCGCGTGGCCCTCGCCGCCCTCTTCGAGGCCGAGTTCGGGCAGCGCACGCCGGAGGCCATCCTGGAGCGCCAGCTGGCCCATCTCGGCGCCGATGCCGCGGCCGCCGAGCTGGCCCGGACGATCGTCGGCGCGGTCGTCGCCAACCGGGTCGACATCGACGCTCGAATCGAGGCTGCGGCACCCCAGTACCCGGTCGTCCAGCTGGCCCGCATGGATCGCTCGATCCTCCGTTGCGCGATCGGCGAGGTGCTACACTCCCGCACGCCGCCGAGGGTGGCGATTGCCGAGTGGGTCGAGCTGGCCCGGATCTACAGTGGAGACCCGATGCGGCGCCTCGTGAACGGCGTCCTGGGGCGAATCGCACGCGAGACCCAAGCTGACCAGACCAACAGCTCCGAGGAGGGAGTCAGTGGCCACCACCTATGAGCGGCTCAAGAAGATCGTCGTCGAGCAGCTCGGGGTCGATGAGGACGAAGTCAAGCCCGAGGCGTCCTTCGTCGACGACCTGAACGCCGACTCGCTTGACCTGGTCGAGCTGATCATGAGCCTCGAGGAGGAGTTCGGGACGGAGATCTCCGACGAGGACGCCGAGAAGATCCGAACCGTCGGGGACGCCGTCGAATACATCGACGAGCGGATGTCCTGACGGGGTTGCCGACCCCGCGAGCGTAGCCGCGCCACGCGAACGGTGGAGCGAGCCGACCGACTGGCCGAACGGCTCGGACTCCCCGTCCGCGATCGACACCTCCTCGCCCAGGCCCTGACCCACAGCTCGTGGCTGCACGAGCATCCTGGCGAGGCCCGCGGTCACAACGAGCGCCTCGAGCTGCTCGGTGATGCCGTGGTGAACCTCGCCGTCTCGCAGGCGCTGTTCGAGCGCCACCCCGAGGAGGACGAGGGCGTGCTGTCCGCTCGACGGGCGGCGATCGTGAGCTCGGTCGGGCTGGCCGAGCTGGCCGAGCGGATCGATCTCGCTCCGGACCTCGCGCTGGGCGAGGGGGAGAGCGGGCGCCCGGCCCAGCGACCCTCGCTCCTGGCGTCGGCCTTCGAGGCCCTGGCCGGTGCGCTGTTCCTCGACCTCGGCTGGGAGCGCACCCGCGACTGGATCATCGGCATCGCGGCGGCCGAGATCGAGGCGGGCGTGCCGCCCGACCTCCTCAAGAGCCCCAAGAGCCGCCTCCAGGAGGAGACCCAGCGCGTCGGCGTCCGCCCCGTCTACCGGCTGCTCGAGGCCGTCGGGCCCGACCATGACAAGGTCTTCCGGGTGGAGGTCAGCGTCGGCGACGAGGTGCTCGGCCTCGGGACGGGACCGTCGCGCCGTACGGCCGAGACGGCCGCGGCCGCCGAGGCGGTCGAGGTCCTGGAGGCCCGGGCCGCCGAGGCGGATGCGGTGCGGGTCGGCCAGTCGGGCGGGTCCGAATGACCGCCCCTGCCCGGCTGCTGTCCGTCCGGCTGCAGGGCTTCAAGTCATTCGCCGAGCGGACCCATGTGGCCTTCGGCCCGGGCATCAGCGCCATCGTCGGCCCCAACGGCTCGGGCAAGTCGAACCTCGCCGACGCGCTTCGATGGGCCCTCGGCGAGCAGGGCCGGGCCCTTCGGTCGCGGCGGGCCGAGGACGTCATCTGGGCCGGCTCCGAGCGGCGGCCCGCGCTCGGCATGGCCGACGTCCAGCTGACGCTCGACAACGGCGACGCGCTGCTGCCGGTCGAATACGGCGTCGTCGAGCTCGGTCGGCGGCTGTACCGCTCGGGCGAGAACGACTACCTCCTCAACCGCGAGCGGGTCCGGCTGCGGGACCTCGTCGATCTGCTCGATGGCGCAAATCTCTCAGAGAACGCGTTCCTGTTCATCGGCCAGGGCATGGTGGACCAGGCCCTGGCGCTTCGACCGGAAGAGCGCCGGCCGCTGTTCGAGGAGGTCGCCGGGGTGCGACGGCCGGAGCGCCGCCGCCGGCGGGCCGAGGAGCAGCTCGCCGAGGCCGAGGCGAACCTCGCCCGCGTGGAGGACATCCTCGGCGAGCTCCGGCCCCAGGCTCGACGCCTGGCCCAGCAGGCCGAGCAGCAGACGAGCCGGCGAAGTGCCGGCGACGAGCTGGCCGAGGCGATCATCCTCGCGGCTCACGCCCGCTGGAACGCGGCGGCGCAGCGGGTCGGCGCCGCACGCGCCGCGGCAGGGCGGGCCCGCGGCGCGACCGATCGGGCCCTCGCGGCCCTGGCCGAGCATGAGCGCGCCGCGGCCGAGATCGCCGGACGGCTTGCCGGCCGCGCGGTCGCCGAGAGCGAGCGGCGGGAAGCCCTCGATTGCGCCCGGGAGGCCTTGACGGCGCTGCGCCTTCGCGAGGGCCGGCTCGCGGCCGACCTCGAGGGCCTGGCGCGCGAGCGCGAGCGCATCGTGGCCGAGCGGGCCACGGCCGAGGCCGAGCTGCAGGCGGCCCGGGACAGCCTGGCGATGCCGATGCTGCCGATCGAGGACCGCAGCGCCGAGCTCGCCGAGCTGGAGGCCCAGCTGGCGGTGGCCCGGGACGAGATCTCGAACGCCCAGGCGAAGCGCGCCGCCGACGCCGATGCGATGGCCCTCCGGCGCCTGGCCGCCGTTCGCGCGGCGGAGCGCGAGGCCGCCCAGCGCCGGGCCCGGGAGGCCGAGCGGGTCGCCCGGGAGGAGCGGGCACGCGCGGCGGCCCAGGCCGAGCGCGCCGCCGCGGCCGAGGCGCAACGGGGCGAGGTCGCCGGCCGGCTGGCCGCCGCCGTGGCCGCGGAGGCCGAGGCCCGCGCCATCAGAGAGGGCGCGCGGGCGGATCTCGATGGAGCCGAGGCGGAGCGGCGTTCGGCGCTCGATTCGGCCTCGGCGGCACGGGCCGCAGCGGCCGCGTCGGAGGCGCGCGCCGGAGAGGCGCGACGGCACCTCGAGGCGGAGGAAGGGGACGCCTTCCGGGTTGCCGCGAGCCAGACCGGTGGCCGGCCGCTCGATCGCGAGCTGGAGGTCGAGGCCGCGTTGCGCTCAGCCGTGGACGCCGCGCTGGCCGAGTTCGGACGGGCCGTGGTCGTGGGCCGAGCGGCGATCCCGCCGCTGTTGGAGCAGCGCGGGCTGGCGATCGTTGCCGAGGCCCTGGAGCGCGGACCGAGCGGTGGGCTGACGGCCGACGAGGAAGCGTTCATCGCCGGCGTCCGGGCGCGTGGCGGCGGCGTGCTCGCCGAGGCCGTGCGCCGCGACGGCAGTGGCGCGGCACGGCGGCTGCTGGCTCGAGCGGCCTGGCTGCCGGACGCGGGGGCCTGTCTCGAGCTTCAGGCGTCGATGCCGGCCGGGTGGATCATCGTCGCGGCGGATGGCAGCCTCGTGGTGCGGTCCCTTACGGCGTCGATTCGCCCCGAGGGCGGCGTGCTCCGTCGTCGCGCGGATCTCGCCCGCCTCGATGCGGAGGCCGAGGCGGCCCGGACGGCCGCCGCGGC
>VEOW01000147.1 GCA_012026785.1 Chloroflexota bacterium
CGCCCCGGCCGGCGCCTTCGAGAGCGGCTTGAAGTGCCGATCGACGAAGCCCTCGAGGGCCTTCCGCATCGGCGTGAAGGTCGTGGCGAGGATGAGCGTCGTCAGGATGATCGCGACGTCGGAGGTCTCGCCGGTGACGGCCACGAAGAGGCGCTGGAACAGCGCGACCGAGGCGGTGTAGATGCCGGTCATGAGCGCGCTCAGCGGGACGTACACGAGAGCGTGGTTGAGGATCAGCTCGATGTCGAACAGCCGGTGGCGGAGGATCCCGATGCCGGCGGCGATCGGCAGCAGCATGGCGACGAGGATGGTCGCGGTCAGCACCACCTCGCCGACCGCCGGGCTGACCGGCAGCCCGTAGCGGACGACCATCAGGGCCGATCCACTCACGACGAGCAGCACGATCGCGACGGCGATCCACTTGAGCGGCCGCCGCTCGGCCGGGGTGTAGGCGCGGTACCGGAGGACCATCGCCACGCTCGCGATGGCGAGGCCGACGAGGACGCTGGCCAGGCCACCGAGCTGGAGGATGTCGCTGGCCGGACCGATCCAGGCCGGGCCCGCGAACGGGTTCGGCAGGAGCGGGTACCACAGCAGGCCCCGCGGGTCGATGGCGAGGCCGATCCCGACCAGGAGCGCGCCGCCAACGGCCAGGACTGCACCGTTCCACCAGCGGCCCGAGAGGACGCGGCCGTCGGGGAAGACGAGAAACACCACGATCAGCAAGGCGCCGACCAGCGGCAGGTGGAACGACGACACGAGCCACGCCAGGGCAACGGTCAGGGGTCCCGGCGAGACGAACGAGTTGCCGGCCGCCGCCACCATGTTGTGGACGGCGGGCACGAAGCTGCTTGTCACGCCGATCGCCAGGAACAGCCAGCCGATCGGGTTGCGGGCCTGGCGGGACGCCAGCACCGCGCCGACGACCGAGAACGCCAGGGCCATCGGCAGCTGGGCGGCGAGGGGCCAGCCACCGGACATGAAGCTGACCGGCGGCGGGGCGAAGCGCTGGCCGGCCCACAGGTAGAGGCTCAGCCCGATCCCGGCGAGGGTCGCCAGGACGAGGCCCATCGCCACGCCCCTGCAGTGGCCGGCGACGCAGGCCTGAAGCCTCGCCCAGACCTTGCTGGGGGCCTCGCCGAGGCGGGCGCGCCAGCGGCGCGGAAAGGTCATCGCCGGGACACGGCCGAGCGCGCTCACGGCTCGTCCGTGGGCCCGTCGGCGGGCCCAGTGCCGTCGACGATCGAGGACCCCGCGGGATTCGAGCCATCGGGCCGACTCTGGGTCCGGTCGAGGGTGGCCAGGATCTCGTCGAGGCGGGACGGATCGCGGACGAACCGGATGGTCGCCTGCCAGAAGGCCTCGTTCAGGGCGTCGCTCATCATGTCCGACGCATCGAAGCGGACGATCTCGGCGGTTCGAAGCAGCTCGGCTTCGCGGCTCGAGATGTCGTCGGGGTAGTCGGTCACGTGGACGTTGGGCGACAGCGCGCCACCCTTCGAGACGAGGATCGACTGGGCCTCCGCGCTCACCAGGTAGGCCATCAGCGCCCGCGACTGGGGCGTGTCATTGAACATGCCCATGAGGTCGCCGGCGGCGATGAGCGAGCGCTTCGCGTCAGACGCCATCGTCGGGAACGGGAAGAAGTCGTACTCGCCGACCCGCGCCCCGCTGTTGCCCCGGAAGAACGACGGCATGAAGCTGCCCTGGTGGAGGAACAGGCAGCCCGGCGGCGTGCTGAACAGCGGCGCCCCGGCGTCGCCGTAGGAGGTCGCGAGCGCGCCTTCCACGCCGCCGAACAGGGCATCGTTGGCGATGATCTGGCCGAACGTCTCGAACGCTCGGCGGATCGGCTCGGACGTCCACGACAGGCGGCCGGCGACCCAGTCGTCGTACGCCGCCGCGCCGCTCTGGCGAAGGAGGATGTCCTCGATCCAGTCGGTCGCCGGCCAGCCCGACGCCTCACCCGACTCCAGGCCCAGGCACCACGGCTTCGTGCCCCCCCGGGACGACACGGCGGCGCTGCGCAGCAGCTCGTCCCACGTCTCTGGGGCGCTGAGCGTGTACATGTTGGGGTTGAACCAGATGAGGCCCTTGACGGTGCTCTTGATGAAGACGCCGACCAGCCGGTCGTCGACCGTGCCGAGCTGGATGAACGCCGGGGCCGTCTCGCTCTTGTAGCGGGCCACGTCGATCGCGTCGTTGAGATCGATGAGGGCGCCGGCCTGGGCGAACTCGCGCATCGCGCCCGGGCCCGGCAGGCCGGCGACGTCCGGCAGCTTGCCGGTCGCGACGCCCTTCCAGAGGTTGCCGCTCAGGTCCTTGGTGGTCGTGTAGACGACCTCGATGCCCGTCTGCCGCTGGAATGGCGCGACCATCTCGAGGAATGTCGCCCGCTCGGCCCCCTCCCAGGTGCCGAGGACGGTGACCTTGCCGCCGAGCGGCGCCGCCGAGGTGGGGCCGCAGGCGGCCGCGATTGCCAGGATGACCAGCGCCATGAACCCGCGCATCGGAGTCACGTGCCTGAGGTACTGCATCGGACGCCACGCTCGCTCACTGCATCCCGACCCAGGGCGGTCGATTGGCGCCACGATGGTCCGTGGACCCGCTCGTGCGCCACGGACGCTGATACGCGTTCGAACCTGACAAACGTCCATGCCGGTCGCCCGTCGGACGTCGACGGGGCTGCCAGGCCGTCGATGCGATCTAGGAGCCGGGTGCCCCGGTCAGGCGGTGCTCCACGGCGTACAGGGCCGCCTGCGTGCGGCTCGCCAGGCCGAGCTTGCCGAGGATGTTGCTGACGTACGTCCGGGCGGTCCGCTCGGTGATGAACAGCGCCCCGGCGATCTCCTTGTTGCTCATCCCCTGCCCGACCAGCCGCAGGACGTCGCGCTCGCGCTCGGTCAGGGGCTCCGGCTGCGGCGCGGTCGTGCGCTCGCGCATCCGCTGCGCCAGCAGGCGTGCGACGGCGGCGTCGAGGTGGACCTCGCCGGCATGGGCGGCGCGGACCGCCGCGGCAACCTCGTCGGCGTCCGCGTCCTTGAGCAGGTAGCCACTGGCCCCGGCTTCGAGGGCGGCGGTGACCTTCTCCTCCTCGATGAAGCTGGTTACTGCGATGACCTCGGTCTCGGGCAGCTCGGCCTTGATCTCGCGCGTGGCGCTCACGCCGTCGCGGACCGGCATCATCATGTCCATCAGCACCACGTCGGGCTGCAGCGAGCGCGCCGCCGCGATGGCCTCGTCGCCGTCCGCGGCCTCACCGACGACCTCGATGTCGTCGAGCAGGTCGAAGAACGACCGCAGGCCCGTCCGCACGACCGCGTGGTCGTCGACGAGCAGGACTCGAATTCGCTCTGCGTCGGTCACTCGACCGGCCCAGCCTCCAACGCCGGCAGTCGCCCGCGCCAGGGACGCGTCGGCGTGGCGATCCGCTGGGAGAGAGTCTAGTCGCCCCCGGCCGTGACGAGGGCCTCGAGCAGCGCCGCCGGCTGGTCCGAGAGATCGAGCACCCGATCGGCACCCGGCGGGAGGCCCGTGGCCGGGTCGGCATCCCAGTCGATGACGAGAATCCGGACGCCCGGTGCGCTCCGCCGCAGGCGCGGCAGCAGCGTGCCGCCGCTCCCGCCGTTGGCCAGGTCGCGGTCGACGATGACGACGTCGGTTTCGCTGCCGGACACCAGGTGCACGGCCGCGGCCGCATCACCGGCGGTTCCGACCAGCCGTGCGGCACCGCTCGCGGTCAGGAGGCTGACGAGGCTATCGCGGACCCGCCGGTCGGCTGCGACCACGGCGACGGCGGGCGGCAGGGCATGCTCGGTGCTGGTTCGCATCGCCGAGATCGTGCGGCAGCGGCGCCCGGCGCCGCGACGGACGAATGCCCGAAGCGGGTCATGGACGGATGACGATGCCGCCGCCCACCGGCACCGTCACCGTGAGCGGCGTCCCCTCGCCGGGTCGGCTCCGGACCTCGAGGGCCCCACCCATCCGACCCGCCCGGGCCCGCATGCCGTCGAGGCCCAGGTGGCCGGTCGGGACGGCCTCCGGATCGAATCCCACGCCGTCATCGATCACCGACAGGCGGACGCTCGACGCGTCGCGCGCCAGGGTCAGCCGGACGCGGCTCGCCCCGGCGTGCCGTACGACGTTGTGCAGCGCCTCCTGGGCGATGCGATAGAGGCCCTCCTCGGTTTCGATCGGCAGCCGCTCGTCGTCGGCCCTGCCACTCACCTCGACCTCGACCGGCAGGCCGATCCGGCCCTCGATCGCGCTGGCGTGGGTTCGCAGGGCGTGCTCGAGGCCCTGCTCGGCGATACCGCCCGGCCGCAATTCGAACACCAGCGACCGCATCTCCGCGAGGGCGTCGCGCTGCAGGTCCCGCAGGGCGGCGAGCTTCTCGGCAGCGGCCGGCGGGTCCTTCGCCAGCAGCATCTCGGCAGCGCGCGTCTGGAGCGTCATCGAGAACAGCGCCTGGGTCACCGAGTCATGGAGCTCCCGGGCCAGGCGGGCTCGCTCCTCGCTGGCCGCCAGCTCACCGGCCCGCTGGCGAACCTCGCGCTCGAGATGCTCGCGCTCGCTGAGGTCCCGGATGGAGCCCTGGGCGCCCGCGAACCGGCCATCGACCGAGATGCCGACCGAGTTGACCTCGACCGGGATGCCCCGTCCGTCCCGCGACTGCATGTCGACTCGAAAGCTCTGGATCAGCGTCGGCTCGCGGGCCACGGCGGTCCAGCGGGCCAGCGCCTCGGACAGCGAGGCCGGCTGGACGAGCCTCGAGAAGTGCCCGCCCAGGAGCTCGCCGGGGGTCCAGCCCGTCACCCGCTCGATGCTCTCGCTCATGTAGGTGAACCGCCCCTCGGCGTCGACCGAGAAGACGACGTCGGGCGAGTTCTCGACCAGGAAGCGATAGCGCCGCTCCGACTCGGCGAGGGCCGAGTCCAGGCGGCTGTTCACGATCGCGATCGCGGCATGGTCGGCAAGGCTCTCGAGCAGCGCCAGCGCGTCGGCCTCGATGGGGCGCGGCTCGCGGTACGAGATCGCCAGCGTGCCGAGCACCTCGCCGCCCGATGCCCGAAGCGGGGCGACGGCCAGCGCCCGGAGCCCGAGGCGCGTCGCCATGGCATTGCCGCCCGGTGGGTTGGGCAGCCGCGGGTCGTTGAGGTAGTCCTCGGTCCAGACCACCTCGCCGGGCTGGCTGGCGAGGCCGAGCATCCCACCCTGGATCGGGAACCGTCGCGACTTCAGCCACGACGACGTCCGGGCGTCGAGCCCGCCGGCCACGACGACCGGCTGAAGGTGGGCGCCGTCATCGGTCATCAGCGTCAGGTGGGCGCCGTCGGAGCCGAGCAGCCGGCGGGCCTCGTCGACGATCGTCTGGAGCACCGACTCGGGGTCACGGACCGCCGCCACCCGGGCGGCGATCTGGCGCAGCGAGCGCTCGGTCTCCGCCCGTCGCTCGAGCTCGGCCCGGGAGCGGGCGAGCTCGTCGATCAGCCTGGCGTTCCGGAGCGCCACCGCGGCCTGGTCGGCGAGCGTCGCGACGATCCACAGCTCGGGCTCGCCGAAGGCATTCGGCCGGCGGCTGTACAGGTCGAGGACGCAGAGCGGCCCGTCGGCGCCGGCCAGGGGCGCCGCGACCATCGATCTGATGCCCATCTGGCGCATGAAGTCGTCGGCCTGGGGCATGTGGCTGAACTGGTCGTCCGCGAGGTAGTCGCCGGTGCAGACGATGGCCTTGCGCTCGAGGGCCAGTCCGACCAGGCCCTGGTCGATCGGCTGACCCTGGCGAACGAGCGGATGGAGCGACTCGTCCTCGATGCCGGCGTCGTACGTCCAGGTGACCCAGCCGGCCTCCCAGTCGACCAGGTCGAGCGCGACGACGTCCGCGTCGATCAGCCCGGCCGCCTCGTCGACGACCCGGCGCAGCAGCTCCCCGGGATCGCGCAGCTCGGTCAGCTGGGCCCCGATCTCGCGGAGACGACCCTCGACCTCGACCCGGCGCTGGAGCTCGGCCCGCGATCGCTCCAGCTCCTCGATGAGCCGGGCGTTGGCGAGGGCGATCGCCGCCTGGTGGGCCAGCGTCTCGATCGTCGCCAGCTCGTCCGGGCCGAAGGCGTTCGGCCGGGTCGCCCAGATCGCCAGCACGCCGAGCGGTCGCTCGGGTCCGGGCAACGGCGCCGCGACCATCGAGCGAACCTGCGTTTGCGCGATCCACGAATCCGGTCCCGGGATGTGACGGAACCGGCGGTCGGACGCGTACTCGCCGGTCGCCACCAGCTCGCCGGTCTCGAAGGCCCGACCGACCAGCCCCCGTCCCGAGCCGATGTCCAGGGCCCGCAGCCGGCGGCTGACGTCGGCGCTCATCCCGGCGTCGAAGGCCCAGCGGATCGAGCCGGTTGCCGGCTCGAACAGGCCGAGACCGGCACCGAACGCGCCCAGCAGCCGGACGGCCTCGTCGACGGTCCGCTGGAGGACCGCGGAGGGCGCGCGCAGCCCCGGCAGGTGGGCGGTGATGTCGGCCAGCGCGGCCTGGGTTCGAGCACCCCGGTCCAGGGCGGCGCGGGCGACGTCGAGCTCGCGGCGCAGGCCGTCGTTGGCCGTCGCCGGCGCAGGCGGGATCACCGGACGGGTGGCGGATGGAACCACGGCCCCGGAAGCATAGCGAGCGCCACGCTCCGGCCCCCGGCGTGCGAGGATTGGGGCTCACCCGATTCGACCCTGGAGAGACCCGTGAGCCGTTTCGAGCCGAACCTCCGCATCCCTGGCCCGACTGCCCTGCCGCCATCGGTCCGCGAGGCCGGGGGGCGCCAGATGATCAACCACCGCGGCCCCGAGTTCGCGGCGCTCATCGGGCGAATCCAGGCTGGCATGAAGCCGTACTTCGGGACGGCGGGCGACGTCGCGATCCTGACCTGCGCCGGCACGGGTGGCCTCGAGGCGGCCGTGGTCAACACCCTCTCACCGGGCGACCGGGTTCTGGGGATCTCGATCGGGGCGTTCGGCGACCGCTTCGCCCAGATCGCGGAGGCCTACGGCGCCCGGGTCGAGCGGATGACCGCCGAATGGGGCTGGGCCGCGGCGCCGGACGAGGTCCGGGAGCGGCTGGCGGCGGGCGGCGGCGACTACCGGGCGGTGCTGCTGACCCACAACGAGACCTCGACCGGGGTCATGAATCCCCTGTCCCAGCTGGCCGCCGCGATCCGGGCCGCGGCGCCCGACGCGCTGATCCTCGTCGATACCGTGTCCTCGCTCGGCGCCGTGCCGTTCGAGATGGACGCCTGGGGTTGCGACGTCGTGGTGACGGGGTCGCAGAAGGCCTGGATGGCCGCGCCGGGCCTCGCCATGGTCGCCGCCTCGGATCGCGGCTGGGCGGCGATGGAGGCGGCCACGATGCCGCGCTTCTACCTCGACCTGCGGCGCCACCGCGACCTCCTCGGCAAGGGCGAGACGCCGTGGACGCCGGCCGTTGCGGTGGCCTTCCAGGTCGACGAGGGCCTGCGGCTGATGGCCGAGGAGACACCGGCCGGGATCTTCGCTCGCCACGAGATCTGTGCGGCGGCCACCCAGGCCGGGCTGGAGGCGCTCGGCTTCCGCCTGTTCGCCGACCCGGCCCACCGCTCGCGGACCGTGACCGCCGCGTGGATCCCCGAGGGCCTCGACTGGAAGGCGTTCAACGGCGAGCTGAAGCGGCGAGACCTCATCCTCGCGGGCGGCCAGGGCAAGCTGGCCGGGAAGGTCTTCCGGGTCGGTCACCTCGGGATGGTCCGGCTCGACGAGATCCTGGCCGCCATCGGCACCATCGAGGAGGTCCTGGCCGAGCAGGGGCGGCTGCCATCGGCCGGGGTCGGGGTCGCGGCGGCCGAGCGCGCCGCGATCGGGCTGGAACAGGGCCGGCAGTCGGCCGGAGCCGCGGCGGCTGGGGCTGGCGCGACCGCCGCGGGCGGCGCCCGTTGACCGCCATCGCCGACCCGGCGGCGGTCGCCGCTGCCCCAGGGTCGACGGCCCGGATCCTGGTCGCCGAGTCGATCGCGCCGGAGGGGCGTGCCGAGCTCCGCGCCCACCACGACGTCGACGTCCGGACCGGGCTGGCCAGCGACGAGCTCAAGACCCTGATCGCCGACTACGACGCGCTGGTCGTTCGAAGCCAGGTCCAGGTGGATGCCGATCTCATCGCCGCGGCCCGGCGGCTGCAGGTCATCGGTCGGGCCGGGGTGGGCGTCGACAACGTCGACGTCGAAGCCGCAACCCGGGCCGGGATCACCGTCGTCAACGCGCCGACCGGCAACACCATCGCCGCGGCGGAGCACACGATGGCGCTGCTCCTCGCGGTCGCGCGGCGGGTCGCGGCGGCGGACGCATCGCTGCGCTCGGGCGAGTGGGCCAGGAGCCGCTACCAGGGCGTCCAGCTGCGGGGCCGGACGCTCGGGGTCATCGGCCTCGGCAAGATCGGGATGGCCGTCGCCGAGCGCGCCCGGGGCCTCGAGATGACGCTCCTCGGCAGCGACCCGTACGTCACCGCGGAGCAGGCCGCGCTGCGCGGCGTCGAGCTCGTCGACCTCGAGACGCTCCTCGCCCGGTCGGACGTCGTGACCGTCCACGTCCCGCTCGGCCGCTCGACGGCCGGGCTCATCGACGCGGCGGCGATCGCGAAGATGCGGCCGGGGGCGATCGTCCTCAACGTCGCCCGCGGCGGGATCGTCGACGAGGCGGCCGTGGCCGAGGCCCTGCGCGAGGGTCGGCTCGGCGGCGCCGGCATCGACGTCTTCGAGCACGAGCCACCATCGGAATCGCCGCTGCTCGAGGCGCCGAACACGGTCGTGACGCCGCACCTCGGGGCCTCCACGGCCGAGGCCCAGGTCGCCGTCAGCGAGGAGATCGCCGAGCAGATCCTCGACGTCCTGGCCGGTCGCCCGGCCCGTTACGCCGTCAATGCCCCGTTGCTGACCCCCGAGGCCGCCCGGACGATCGGGCCCTACGTGCCGCTGGCCGAGCTGCTCGGGCGGTTCATCGCCCAGTTCGCCCGGACCGGCATCGGCCGGCTGACGGTCGAGCTCGCCGGCGAGCTGGCCGAGACCGACGCGGCGCCGGTCGTGGCCGCAGTCCTGCGCGGTGTCCTGGAGACCGGAACGACCGAGCGCGTCAATCTCGTCAATGCCGCGATCCTGGCCAAGGCCCGCGGGATCAGCGTCACCGAGCGCCGGACGCCGGACGCGGGTCACGCCGGCGGCGCAGTCACCGTCTCCGCCACGGCCGGCGGGCAGCGGCTGGCGGTTGCCGGCACCGTGGCCGCCGGCGCGCCGCGGCTCATTCGCCTCGGCGACTACCGCCTCGACATGGCCCCGACCGAGATCATGCTGATCACCCGCCACCACGACCGGCCGGGCACGATCGGCCGGAGCGGGCAGCTGCTCGGGCGGGCCGACGTGAACATCAGCTCGATGCACCTCGCCCGCTCGGCTCCCCGGGCCGACGCGCTGATGATCCTCGCGCTGGACGACGACGTGAGCCCGGACCTGGAGGCCGCGATCCGCGCCGACGAGGGCGTCCTCGACCTGTGGACGATCCGCCTCGGCGCGGCCCACCGATGACCGACTCGCCGGCGCCTCGGGCGGCGACGACCGACGAGCCACCGGCCGGAGTCCCGAGCGAGCCGCGCCCGCCCGGCGTGCCCGGCTCGATCGAGCCCGCCCCCGGGGAGCCGTCGCCGCCGATCATCCCCGACGGGCTGGACGCGACGCTCTTGCTCGTCCGCCATGGCGAATCCGAGTGGGTCGCCGAGGGCCGGTTCCAGGGCCACGGCAACCCCGAGCTGTCGGAGCTCGGCCGGCGGCAGGCGCACCTGACCGCGCGGCGGCTGGCCCATCGCCACCGGGCGCCCGCCCTGCCGCTGCCGGCCACGGCGCCCCACGCGATCATCCACTCGCCGCTGCGCCGCGCGGCCCAGACCGCGGCCCTCATCCGGGACGACCTGGAGCGGCAGCTGGCGACGTCGATCCCGGCACTGCCCGAGCCGGGCCTCATGGAGATCGGACAGGGCGAGTGGGAGGGACTCCTCGGCGCCGAGATCACCGAGCGCTGGGGGGAGGTGCTCAGCGCGTGGCGCCTCGATCCACTGTCAGCCTGGGCGCCCGGCGGCGAGTCGCTGCCCACCGTCGACGCGCGCGTTCGGGCGATGCTGCGGAGCCAGCTCGCCGATCTCGCCGAGCTCGCACCGCCGGGCACGACCAACCGCTCGCAGGTCCTCGGCTATCACGAGCTGCCGTCGGACGAGCCGTGGACGATCCTCGTCGGCCACGACGGCGTCTTCAAGATCGTCCTGCTGGCCCTGCTGGACCTGCCGCTGTCGCGATTCTGGACGCTGCCCTTCGCGCTCTGCGGGCTGACCGTCGTCGAGCTGCGCGGCGGGCGGCCGCGCCTCCGGCTCCACAACGCGACCGACCACCTCGCGAGCCTCGAGGACGAGGCCGCCTGGGCCAGGGATGCCGAGCGCGGCCGTTCCGGGGCGCTCTGAGGGCTCAGCGGCGCCGGCGTCGCCCCCGCAGACCTCGCCGGATCGCGAACCCCAGCAGCGCCAGCCGCAGCCGCTGATAGGCCGCGCCGATCCCGCGTAGCCCCTCCTCGCCGAGGGTCCGCCGCCCGTACGCGACCTCGACCTTGGCCCGGGCGAGCGTCGTCAGCTCCACTCGAGCGGCGGGCATCTCGTCGCCGAGCGCGCCGGCGTACTCGTAGACCGTCTGCGACGGCCGGGGCGCGAGGCCGACGCGGCGGGCCCAGCGGCCCAGCCCGGCCCAGGCGGCGTCGGGGTGCATCGGCCGTCGCGGACCGCGACGCAGCGCGACGAACGCCAGCGCCCCGAGGCCGACCGCGAGGATCGCCCCGATCGCGATGAATGGACCGATGCTCGTGCCCGCCCCACCCGGGGTGTCCGAGCCGCCGTCGGGGGTCGGGAACGTCGGCGGCGGGCCGATCGTCGGCGTCGGGCCGCTCGGCGCCGGCGTCGACGGCCCGATCGAGCCCGAGGGGATCGGCTCCGTTCTGCCGACCTGGCCGGTCGGATCGAACTCCACCCAGCCGGTGCCCGGGAAGTAGACCTCGACCCACCAGTGGGCCGCCCAGCCGTAGACGATCTCCTCGCCCGACGCCTTGTCCCGGTCGCCCGGCAGGAAGCCATAGGCGATCCTGGCCGGGACGCCGGATTCACGAAGCAGGATCGCCATCGTGCTGGCGTACTGCTCGCAGTAGCCGCGGCGGATGCGGGCGAAGCACTCGACGCTCGAGGCGCCGTCGCACTGGCCGGCCATGTCCCCCAACACGTCCGTGTCGTAGGTGAAGTTGGCCGCCGAGCGCAGGTAGTCCTGCATCGTGCGAGCCAGGTCGTAGGCGTTGTCGGGATCGACGTCGGCGGGCACCTCGACGGCCGCCCGGATGTCCTCGAGGCGCTCGCTGGCGGCATCGCCCAGCGAGCCGTCCGGGACGGCCGTGTACAGGTCGACGACCTCGTCCGGGTACTGGGTGCCGGCGGCCCGCAAGCGCGCCTCGGTGATCCCGCCGGCGACGTCCTGGAAGAGCGGCACCATGGATTGGATGTTGTAGGTGTCGCGACCGCCGGATGGCTCGACGAGCATGAACCAGCCCTCGTCGCCGACCGTCCAGGCCGTCGTGGCGACGTCGACCATCCGCAGGGCGGCAGGCGCGACGATCGCGCCCCGCAACCCCTCGGTCGAGATCTGGACGGACAGGTCGCGACGCCCATCGCTGGCGGCCTCGTCGGCGGCACCCCGCAGCAGCAGCTCCCGCGGCGCCGCCGCCGAGGCGGTCTGGCCGGGGCCGGAATCCCAGCCGTAGATGGTGTAGACCGCGTAGGTCCCGACGCGCCACTTGACGATGCGCTCCTCGCCCGGCTGGAACTGGGCCCGGAAGGCGACGGCGTTGCTGGGGTTCCAGACGCCGGTCGTCGTGGCCGAGCGTCCGAAGTTGATCGCCCCGGGGTTGCGGAACGGCCCGCCCGGCGGGGCGACCCGCGGGAGCCACTCCGACATCGCCGCGAGGCGCGACGGGAGGTCCTTCCAGAGGTCCTGCAGCGGGGCCGACGAGGCGGTCGCGGTCAGGGCCATGGAGCCGGCCACGGCGACCGCGATGAACAGCGCACCGCCCTTCAGGTACAGCGTCCCGACCTCCCGCGGATCGCCGATCCGGCGGCGGCTCCAGGCGACCTGCTCGTCGAAGGTGTGGTAGCGGGTGAGGAGCAGCAGCGCCGCCGCACTGAACAGGATCAGGAACGGCAGCTGGGGCCGGAACGTCAGGATCATGTTGCCGAGCAGCAGCAATCCGACGACGACGACCGCGTCGAGCGGTCGCCGATGCCCGAACGAGGTAAAGCCGACGAGCTGCCCGGCGGCCCAGATCATGGCCCCGAAGATGAGATGGAAGTGCCCGACCTGGGTCGTGAACGGCCGGGCCTCGATCACGAGGTCACGCCACACCAGCTCGACGACGTGCACCGTCGCCGCAAACCGGAGCGCGAGCGAGCCGGGGTCGAGGCCGAGGTCGGCCGGCGCCAGCAGCGCGCCGCCGGCCACGAGCGGGATCGCCAGCCCGGCGAACAGCGCGCCGACGAGGTGCGTCCGCCAGCGGCCCCAGCCGAGCTTCGCGCCACCGAACCCGAAGGCCAGGCCGACGAGCCCGAGGGTCGGCAGATAGCTGGTGTTGCCCGCCCGGTCGGCCAGCCAGTTGGCGTCATCGACGGCGAGCGCGTAGGCCACGACCATCACGGCCGCCGCAAGGAGGCTCAGCCAGCCCTCGGCCGGTTGCCGCGGCAGCCGCGCGACGAGCGCCTCCAGCCGACTCTGCGGCGCCTCGAGCGGGTCGCCCGGCGGCATGGCGGTCATCCGACCAGCAGGTCGCCGAGGCGCCGCGCCGGTACCACGGTGTGCATCGGGATGTCGAACTCGGCGAGGGCGTAGTGCAGCGCTCGGCGCTCCTGGGCCCGCCGCTCGAGATGATCGGCCGGCAGCGGCGGCGCCGGCCGGGCCCAGTACGGCGTCTCGTCCTCGAGGGCCTGCTGCTCGAACGGCGCGACGTCGAGCGACACGACGACGCAGGCGACACCGCGCGCCCGGAGGGTGGCCAGAGGCTTGATCCACGACCGGTCGGCCGACGCGGAGATGACGACGGCGGTCATGCCGCGCCGGATCCGGGGCAGGGTGGCGACGAGCGCCTCCGAGAGCGGCACCCCGCCGTCGCCCTCGACGGCGGCGAGGAGCTGCATGATCTTGAGGTGCTGGCGGCCACCGCGGTCGGCCGGCAGCTGGGCCAGGCGGTGGGCATTGACGGTCAGCCCGACGGCCCGGTTCTCGATGATCGCCTTGTCGGCGATTGCCGCGGCGGCCCGGACGGCCACCTCGATGGTCGATTCGTCACCGTCGCCGATCTGGGCCTGGCGGTCGAGATCGAGCACGATCCAGGCGTCGGCGGTCTGCTCGAGGTCGAACTCCTTGACCTGGATCTCGCCGTGGCGAGCCGTCGATCGCCAGTGGATCCGGTTGAACGAGTCGCCCGGGGCCCACGGCCGAACGGTCGTCGCGAGCGGTGTCGTCTGGAGGGTCCGCTCGCGCATCGCGTGGCTGCCCTCGAGGTTCGCGGCCGGCAGTCGCCAGGCCGGGATCGGCTCGAGGCGCGGGTAGATCGTGATGTTGATGCCCGTCCCGACCGCCGCGGATGACTCGAAGAAGCCGAACGGGTCGCCGGTCCGGATCTGGAGCGGCTCGATCCGGAAATGGCCGCGCCGGGTCAACGGGGTTCGAATGAGCCACGAGCGCTCGGTTCGACCGGGCAGCGACAGCGCTCGACCGGGCAGGCCCGCCGGCAGGGAGGTCGGATTGTGGATCTCCAGCCACGGCTTCGGCAGCCGGCTGGTATTGCGGATCGTGTAGGTCACCCGGATCCGATCGCCCACGTGGCCGGACAGCTGGTTGACGGCGTAGCCAGCCTCGAGGTCCGACAGGCCGAGGCGCGTCAGGACGTACGAGCCGCCGACGACGAGCATCCCGAGATAGACGAGGTAGAACAGGAACTCCTCGCCCGTCGAGAAGGCCGCGACCACGAGGATCGCGGCAAGGAGCAGGGCCTGCAGCCGGCGCAGCATCCGTTGCCCCTCGACGGCCGCCGGTGCCCCCGGCTAGCTCCGGACCACGCCGGGCGCGCTCGGCCGGTTCGAGGTGCTGCTGGCCGTCGAGGCGTCCGCCGCGGCGCCGACGGGCACGCTCTCGAGGAGCTCGCGGACGACCTGGGCCGTCGAGACGTCGTGGATCGAGGAGCTGGTCTTGATGATGATTCGATGGGCCAGCGCCGCCTCGGCGAGGGCCTTGACATCGTCCGGGATGACGTAGTCGCGACCGAGCAGGCCCGCCAGGGCCTGGCCGGCCCGGTACAGGGCGATCGAGCCGCGCGGTGAGGCGCCGAGGTAGATGTCGCCGTGGTCGCGGGTGGCGTTGACGAGCCGGACGATGTAGTCGGCCACGCGGGGGTCGACGTAGATCTCGCGAACGGCCCGCTGCATCTCCCGCAGCTCGTCGACCGAGCAGACCTCCTCCAGCCCCTCGATCGGATGCTGGCGCTTCTGCTCATCGAGGATGACCAGCTCCTCGACCGGCTGGGGGTAGCCGAGCCGGACGCGGAGCATGAAACGGTCCAGCTGGGCCTCGGGCAGCGCGAAGGTGCCCTCGTACTCGATCGGATTCTGGGTCGCGATGACGAGGAACGGGTCGGGCATCGGATGGGTCACGCCGTCGATCGTGGCCTGCCGCTCCTCCATGCACTCGAGCAGCGCCGACTGGGTCTTGGGCGTCGCCCGGTTGATCTCGTCGACCAGCACGACCTGGCTCATGATCGGCCCCGGCCGGAACTCGAACTCCTGGGTCTTCTGGTTGTAGATGGACAGGCCGGTCACGTCCGACGGCAGGAGGTCCGGCGTGAACTGGATCCGCCGGAACGTGCAGCCAAGGCTCTTGGCGATCGCCTTGGCCAGGACCGTCTTGCCCGTCCCCGGCACGTCCTCGATCAGCAGGTGACCGCGGCACAGCAGCGCGACAAGCGCGAACCGCACCTCGCTGTGCTTGCCGACGATCACTCGCTCGACGTTGGCGAGGACCCGGTCCCCGGTCTTCTGAATGCTCGTCATCTGACTCCCCTGGGACTGCCCGTCGCACCGCTCCTCCACGGCGCCCACCCGGTCGGCCCTCGCTGGTCTACGGGATGGTACGCCGCGAACGGCAAATTGGACGCCCGCGGAGTCGCAATGGTTTCGGATGAGGCGCCGGCCGCCGGGTCACCGTCGGGTCCAGGCGCGCCAGTCCCGCAACAGGTCACCGGCGATCGGCGAGGCCTTGACCGACCCGCCGCCGGACTCCTCCACGATGACCGCGATCGCGATCTGCGGGTCGTCGTAGGGCGCAAAGCCGATGAACCACGAGTGCGGCGAGCGGCCCGGCTCCAGCTCGGCCGTGCCCGACTTGCCGGCGACACGCAGGCCCCGGACGTTGGCCCCGGGCGTGAAGGCGCTGCCGATGTCGCCGGCCACCGCCTGCCGCATCGCGTCGGCGATCTCGTCGGCGATCCCGGCCGACATCACCCGCTGCCAGACGGACGGCTCGAACCGGGTCGTGCCGCTCTTGCCGGTCGCCGCGATCACCAGGCGAGGCCGCATGATCGTGCCATCGTTGGCAACCGCGGCCGCCACGAGCGCCATCTGGAGAGGCGTAGCGAGGGTTTCGGCCTGGCCATACGCGGCGTTCGCCAGCTCCACCCGGTCCGAGAACCCGCCGCCCAGCGAGCCGCCCCCGCCGGTCACCTGCGCGGCCGCCGTCGGCAGGTCGAACGGGATCGGCTGCCCGAAGCCCAGCCGACCGGCCCAGTCGACGAGGGCCTCGCCGCCGGTCCGCAGGCCGGCCAGTGCGAACCAGATGTTGCATGACGCCTCGACCGCCTCGTCGAACTCGAGCGCCCGGTCCCCGGTCGCGGGATGATGGCCATCGCGGACTCGGAAGCCATCCACCAGGAGGCCTCGCTCCTCGGCCGCAGGCTGCTCCTCGAAGGAGGTCGCCGGCGTGACGGCGCCGCTGCCGAGGGCCGCGATCGCGGTCACGATCTTGAACGTCGAGCCCGGCACGTAGCGACCCTGCGTCGCGCGCGGCAGGAGCGGGCGGCGCTCGTCCTCGTTCACCTGCCGAAACGCGGCCCCCGCTGTCTCGGGATCGGGATTCGCGATCGCGGAGGCGTCGAAGGTCGGGGTGGATGCCAGGACCAGCACCTCGCCGGTCCGCGGATCGAGCATCACGACCGCGCCACGGTTCCGGCCCAGGGCCGCGACCGCGGCGTCCTGGAGCTCCAGGACGAGGCTCGTCTGGAGATCCTGCGGGTCGGACGGGTCGGCCTGGAACTTGCGCAGGAAGTCGCGCAGCGGGTCGGCCGAGACCACGCCGCTCAGCTGCGCATCCCACTGGCGCTCCAGGCCCGCCTTGTCGAACCGGCGCGAGGCATAGCCGATCACGCCCGACAGCGAGTCCGAGGCGTAGACGCGGTACGGCTCGCCGTTGGCGTCGCGCTTGTTCCAGGCGAGCCGCACGCCGTCGCGATCGCTGATCTCGCCACGCAGCACCCGCCGGGCGGCCGCGATGACGGCCGCGTCGTTCGGGGCGCTGCTGAGCTCCGAGGACCGCAGCACCTGCCAGTAGCCGGCGCCCGCGGCCAGCCCGCCGAAGGCGATCGCCAGGGCCAGCACGACGCGCAGCAGGGCCTGCCCGATCCCGACCCGCCGGCCGGTCCAGGCGGCGCCTTCGATCGAGCGCGGCCCGGCCGTCATGCGGCGCCCCGAGATAGCAGCCGCTGCAGGCGACCGGGCGGCCGAATCGGCGGCAGCGGCTCCAGCTTCCGCTCCGACAGCGCGATCAGGAGACCGACGATGACCGCGTTGGCCAAGAGCGACGAGCCGCCGTAGCTGATGAACGGCAGGGTGATCCCGGTCAGGGGAATGAGCTTCAGGTTCCCGCCGGCGATGATGAACGCCTGGACGCTGATGACGAGCGACAGGCCCGCCGCGAGGATCGCCCGGAACTCGTCCTCCGCCGCGAGCGCGATGCGGAAGCCTCGGGCGATCAGCACCAGGTAGAGCCCCAGGATCCCGAGGATGCCGACGAGACCCAGCTCCTCGCCGAGCGCCGCGAACGGAAAGTCCGTGTGGAGTGCCGGGATCGGCGGCTGGCCGCCAACCGTCGGCAACCCGTTGCCGAGGCCGGTGCCGATGAGGCCGCCGCGGGCGAAGGCGTGCAGCGCCTGGATGACCTGGTAGCCGGCGCCGAGCGGGTCGGTCCACGGGTCGAGCCACACGTCGACGCGCTGCTGGACGTGCCCGAACAGCCGGTACAGCACGACGGCACCGACCGCGAACGCCCCGAGGCCCAGGGCCACGAAGCTGAACCGGCCCGTCGAGACGTACAGCAGCAGCAGGAACACCAGGAAGAACAGCAGCGCGGCGCCGAGGTCGCGCTGGACGATCACCACGCCGAGGGCGATCGCCCACATCGCGACCATCGGCGCGAGGTACGGCAGCGGCGGCAGCCGGATCGGGCCGAGGCGGGTCGATTCCTCAACGAGGAGCGACCGGTTCTCCGACAGGTAGCCCGCCAGGAAGATCACCAGCATGACCTTGAGCAGCTCGGTCGGCTGGCCGCTGATCGGCCCGATCACGAGGGTCAGGCGCGCTCCGCTCTCCTCCTCGCGTCCGAACACGAACACCAGCAGCAGCAGGGCGACGCCGGCCGCTGCCCAGGTGTACTTGTAACGGCGCAGCCAACCGTCGTTGCGCACGGCGACGGCGAGGGTCGTCAGGACCGCGATGCAGAGGACGAGCCAGACCAGCTGGGTCTGCGCCAGCCCGCCCAGCCCGCCGGCCAGGTCCTGCGGCAGCCGCTCCATCAGCAGCAGGCTGATTCCGCCCAGCAGGCCGACCGTCGGCAGGAGGATCTGGTCGGTCCGGCGGCCGGCCAGGACGAGCGCCAGGTGGGCGACGAAGAGCGCGCCCAGGAAGACCAGCAGCTGGGTCGAGTCGGCCAGCGCCAGCAGCTCGACGGTCGTTCCATCCTCGAGCTGGGCCGCCCGGAGGCGCCCGGCTGCCCCGAGGGACAGGCTTCCGGCCACGAGCGCCAGGGCGACGATCACCAGCAGGCCCAGCTCGCGGCCTCGCAGGCGCGGCCGAATGCGGGTCACGTCCGGGCTCGCTCCAGGCGCAGCCGGACCTGGCCGATCTGGATCTCGTCGCCGAAGGCCACCGGTGACAGCTCGTCGATCCGGGCGCCGTTCACGAACGTGCCGTTGGTCGACCCGAGGTCCTCGACGTACCACGCTCGTCCGCGGTACGTCAGGGCAGCGTGGCTCGAGGACACGAAGTCATCCTCCAGCACGATCGAATTGTTGACGTCGCGGCCGATCGAGGTCACGGCATCGAGGCGGAAGGCCGAGCCCGGCGGAGGGTCGCCGCTCGGCGTCGCCACGACCACGAGTCGGCCGAGCTCGGTGGCCGGCTCTCGCGCCGCTGCCCGCAGATCGCGCAGCAGGGCCCGAGCGACGGCCCACAGGAAGAGGTACAGCAGTGCCAGGAACAGCAGCCGCAGGACCCAGATCGCGAGGACCGCAGGATCCATGTTCGTCCGAGGTCAGCCCGCGACCGGCGCGTCGTCCGGCGCGCGCTCCACGGCCAGCTGGGTGTTGCCGAGCTGGATCCGATCGCCCTCGCCGAGGACGACCTCGGTGACCCGCTGATCGTTCACGTACGTCCCGTTGGTGGAGCCCAGGTCGGACAGGACGATGACGCCGTCGCGGGGCCCCAGCCGGGCGTGGTGGCGCGAGACCCGGGCGTCGGCGAGCACGAGATCGCAGTCCGGCGCCCGCCCGACGGACATCGGCTCGGCGCCCAGGGCCACGTCTCGGGGTGGCCGACCGGGCTCGCGGACCGCCAGCCGGATCCGCGGTGCTCGGACGACCGGAACATCGAAGATCCGGGTCCCGGCATCGTCGCCGGCGGCCTGCGGGCCGGGCCTCACCGGCGGCGAGAAGGCGACCGCCACCGCCACCTCGCCCGACTCGATCGCGGGGTCGGCATGAAGCGCGACCCGTGGTCGCTCCCGAACCGTGAAGCCGTGGGCCCGGGCAAATCGAAGGGCACCGGACGCCAGCTCCGCCGCGACGGCATCGAGCGGCCCGAGGGCCTCGAGATCCGCCGGGTTCAGGCGGACGCGAAACCGATCGGGAACCAGGTCCCGGCCCTGGCTGATCCGGCGGTCCGCCTCCATCGCCCGCTCGACCCGGCGAAGGACATGGGTCGGCCGCAGCCTCGTCCGGAACAGCCTGGCGCTCGGCCGCTCGACGAGGCGCTCGAAG
>VEOW01000058.1 GCA_012026785.1 Chloroflexota bacterium
CCGCGCAACGAGCCGTTCCTCCGACGGCAGCGATCGCGCCTCATGTGGGCCGGCGCGATCGTGGTTTTCGGGGGCCTTGGCTTCATGGCCTATCTGAACGCGACCTCGCCGGCGGGCGCGGGCGAGCCGGAGGTGGCCGGGGCGGGCGTCGGGTCGAAGACGATCGTGCAGCCGTACGCCGGCGAGGTCGCGTTCAGATAGGCCATGAAGCCAAGGACCCCGAAAACCACGATCGCGCCGGCCCACATGAGGCGCGTTCGATGCCGTCGGAGGAACGGCTCGTTGCGCGGCTGCATGGCTGCGCGACGCGGCCGCCTGCCACTGCGCGTGGGATCCTGGCGTGGTCGGGACGTGGACACGGTGGCCTCGTGAAGGGGTTGGTTCGTGGGATTCGACGTCGAGTGAGACGCAGAGGGTAGCGTCCCTCCGACTCGAATGCCCTCAGTCCTGGTTCAGCCAGGCCCGCACGGCACGCGTCCGCAGGCCGTTGAACAACAGGAACGCCAGGACCGCGAAGAACAGCAGCGCGACCGCCGACCCGGCCAGCGCCGCCAGCGGCATTGCCGGCAGCGTCAGGGTCGACAGGCCGATCGCCAGCCCCCGCGCGGCGGCCTTGCGCTGCAGCACGAGCGTCACGGTGAAGATCGTGTAGGCCAGCAGCGCCATCCACACGACGCCGACCAGGCTCACCGGCGCGAGGGTCGCCTGGTCAATGACCGGACCCAATGACAGCCCGATCCCGGCCAGGATCAGGAAGGCATAAGCCAGGAACACGGCGATGCCCCACGGCATGCCGCGCAACGACGCGAGCATGGCCCCATTGTGAGCCCTCTTGACGCCCGCCGAGGCGCTCGCTAGTGTGCCGCTAAACCGGTTTTCTAAACCGGTTTGCCCCGGCAGGCGCGGCCCGAGCTGCAGCCCCGGGTGGAGGACGGCGGCGAGCGGGCACTCGCCGCGCGAGGAGAGCAGTGGAACGCCGCGCTCATCGTCCCCGCATCGCCGACGTCGCACGCGAGGCCGGCGTTTCGAAGACGGCCGTGTCGTTCGCCTTCAACAGCCCCGAGCGGCTGTCCCTGGAGACCGCCGATCGGATCCGCGAGGTCGCCGAAAGCCTCGGCTACCGGCCTCACCCGGTCGCCCGGATGCTCACCCAGCGTCGAACGATGACCCTCGGGGTGCTGACCCCCCAGGCGCTGTCCGTCATCTTCTCGAACCCGTTCTTCGCGCCGTTCAACGAGGGCATCGCCAGGGCCGCCGAGGACGAGGGCTACGAGCTGCACTTCATCTCACCGATCCACGGCTCGCTGCCCGCGGCGGTCAGTCGGGCGACGGTCGATGGGGTCGTGGCGATCGGCGTCTCGGCCGAGCACCCCGAGGTCGGGCAGATCCGCCGGGCCGGCCTGCCGATCGTGATGGTCGACGCCGAGGACGGTGAGCACAGCTCGGTCGTCATCGATGAGGAGGGCGGGGCTCGCGCCGCCGCCGCTCATCTCCTGGAGCTCGGCCATCGCGACATCCTGGTGCTGGCCGTGGAAGCGCCGCAGGTCGCCGACGAACGGGCCGACCGCGCCGCGCCGGCCGTGACCGTCCGACGACTCCGCGGTTACCGCCGGGCGTTCGAATCCGCCGGGCTGACCCTGGACCCGTCACGGGTGATCGCCGCTCGGGCGTCGATCGACGGCGGGGCGGCGGCGTTCCAGGGGGCCTGGAGCCAGGGCCTCCGCCCAACGGCGGTGCTGGCGATGAGCGACGCCATGGCGCTGGGCGCCATCCGCGCCGCGCGCGAGCTCGGATTGCGCGTCCCGGCCGAGCTGAGCGTCGTCGGCTTCGACGACATCGATCTTGCGTCCCACGTCGACCCCGCCCTGACGACCGTCCATCAGCCGATCCGCCAGAAGGGGTTCGAGGCAGCCCGCCTCCTCCTCGAGGAGGTGGAACAACCGGCGAGCCCGTCCCGGCATCTCCGGCTGGAGACGCGGCTCATCGTTCGCGGCTCGACAGCGCCGCTTCATGCACGAGGGGAGGTGCCCGGGACCCAGCAGTGAGGTCGATGGGAGCGCAGCGGACCTTGAGGCCGTATCGCTTCAGCCAACCCGCTCTTGGGTGCCGGCTCGCCGTCACCCGGGCCGGCTCCGCCGGCCATCGCTCAGGCGCTCGGTTCCTGTGGGGAACCGACGACACCAGGAGGAGACAAGAACCAAGATGACCAAGACCTTACGGCTTGCGGGCCTGGTCGCCGGCGCCGTCATGGTGCTGAGCGCCTGTACGCCCTCGGCCACCACGGGCCCGACGGCGCCGTCGGGCGCCACCACGCCGCCGGTCACCGAGGCGCCGAGCATGGCCCCGACCGAGGCCCCGACGCTCAGCGGCAGCCTCAACGTCTGGCACACCTACGCATCCGGTGCCGGGACCGAGAAGGACACCTACGACGCGATCGTCGCGGACATCATGGCCAAGAACCCCGACCTGACGATCACGACCACGGTCCAGAACTTCTTCTCGCCGGGCAGCATCTTCGAGAAGTACAGCCTCGAGGTCGCCACGGGCGGCGGCCCCGACATGTTCATCGTCCCCAATGACAGCCTCGGCGCACAGGTTCGGCAGAACCTGCTGCAGCCGCTCGATGACATGGTGACGGCGGACCAGCTCGGCCAGTTCGCGCCGCTGTCGGTCGAAGGCTGCCGGGTCGACGGCCAGCTGTACTGCATCCCCGAGTCGCTCAAGGCGGTCGGGTTCTACTACGACAAGTCGAAGATCCCGACCCCGCCGACCACCACCGACGAGCTCCTCGCGGCGGTCGAGGATGGGTCGGTCGTCCTCGGCGCGAACCAGGGCGCGTACCACCAGTTCGGCTACTGGGCGGCCTTCGGTGGCCAGCTCATGGACGACACCGGCAAGTGCGTCGCCGACACCACCGGCGTCGGGGACGCCCACCAGTTCTTCGCTGATCTCAAGGATGCCGGCGCCCAGTGGTCCGGGGCCAACAACTACGCCAAGGTCGCCGCCGCCTTCAAGCAGGGCCAGGTGACCGCGCTCGTCGCCGGCCCGTGGGCCAGCGGCGGCTACAAGGAGACGCTCGGCGACAACCTCGCCGTGGCGGCGCTGCAGTCAGGCCCCTCGGGCCCGTCGCAGCCCCTGACCGGCACCGACGGCTGGTTCATCAACCCCAACAGCGCGAACCAGGAGCTCGCGGTCGCCGTGGCGCTCCTCATCAGCACCGAGTACGAGCAGCAGTTCGTCGACCAGTCGGGCCACGTCCCGGCCTACACCGGTGCGACGATCAGTGATCCCATCACCCAGGGCTTCGCGGAGGCGGTGGCCAACGGCTTCCCCCGCCCGCAGAACAAGGAGCTCGACAACTTCTGGGGCAACTTCGACAACGCCCTCAACGAGGTCATCGACAAGGGCACCGACGCCCAGGAGGCCGTCGCGGCTGCCTGTGCGGCGATGAACGCCGCGAACAACAAGTAGCCTGACGTTCGATGGAGGGGAGCCTCGCGCTCCCCTCCATCAGTCCATCACAATGACCCATACCTGAGTTGCGGGTACGACATGGTTGAGCGGCATCCAGGACGGAGGGGGACAGGCTGATGGCGACCACCGCGGCCACGGTCGAGGTCCGGCGTCGGCCCCGCTTCCGTTCGAGCACCCGGGTCGCCTACCTCTACCTCCTGCCGGCGTTCCTGGTGATGGGCATCATCACCTTCTACCCGCTGCTGTTCCAGACCTGGATGTCCTTCACGGACTACACCCTGGAGAATCTGCCGCCGCGAGGTGTGGCCCCCGAGTACGTGGGCCTCGACAACTACGTCCGGGTCCTGACGACGAACCTCAACCTCCCGAACTACGACTTCGGACGGATCCTGACGTTCAACCTCTGGTGGGCGTTCTCGAACGTCGTGATCCACGTTGTGCTGGGCGTCCTCATCGCGGTGACCCTCAACCGCGCCGGGTTGCGGTTCCGGGGCTTCTGGCGAGCGCTGTACATCGTGCCGGTCGTCATTCCGCCGATCATCGTCGCGACCGTCTGGGCCAACATGTTCGACCGGGACAGCGGCGCGATCAACCTCGCGATGGAGGGCGTGGCGACACTCCTTCGGCTGCCGCCCGATGCGCTCCGCCTCGACTGGCTCCGGCAGGTCCAGGACCCGATCCCGGGCCTGTCGTTCCTGCCGATGGCCTACTTCGCCCTGCTGGTCGCCAACACCTGGCTGGGTTGGCCCTTGAACTCGGTGGTTGCGACGGGCGCGCTGCAGAGCATCCCCAAAGAGCTCTACGAAGCGGCCGAGATCGACGGCGCGGGAACGTGGCAGCGCTTCCGGAACGTGACGATCCCGTACCTCCGGCCGGCCATGCTGCCCTACGCCATCTACGGCTTCGTGATCACCTTCAACCTCTTCTACCTGTCGTACTTCATGTCGGGCGGCGGCCCGTTCGGCAAGACCGAGCTGCTCGTGACCCAGGCCTTCCGCCTCGTGACCGAGCAGCGCCTGTACGGCGTTGCCGCGGCGTTCGCCGTCATCATGTTCTTCATCCTCCTCGCCCTGACGCTGGTCACGAACCGCGTCGCCAAGGCCACGGCGAGCTATGCGGAGTGAGGTGACGCGATGATCTCCGCAGACGCCATTCGTCGGACGCTTCGTCGGTCGCGGGCCGAGCCGGTCGCGGTCAGCAAGCGGGATCGGCTCACGCCGTTGCAGCAGATCGGCCTCCAGCTGATCTGCCTGTTCATTGGGCTCACGGTCCTGTTCCCGATCATCTGGATCTTCAGCATGTCGATCGATCCGCGGAACATCTCGCGGCCCTACGAGCTGACGCTCATCCCGCCCGGCGCGTCGCTGGACGCCTACCTGCGCGTCTGGGAGCAGCCGTCCGCGAACCCGGTGTCGTTCCTCACCCTGGCCAAGAACAGCCTGCTCCTCGCGGGCTCGACGGCCTTCTTCAGCGTCGCCATCGGCGTCCTGGCCGCGTATGCCTTCTCGCGGCTCCAGTTCCCCGGTCGGCAGGTGCTGATGATCGCCGTGCTCGGGGTCCTGATGCTGCCGCCCGTCGCCACCCTGGCGCCGCTGTTCGTCCAGCTCAACGGGATCAACGTCGACATCGCGGAGCTTGGCCTGAAGTTCAACCTCCGGAACTCGCTGGCCGGCGTCGGCCTGGCGATCACCTCGGGGCTCCTGCCGTTCGCCATCTGGAACCTGAAGGGCTATCTCGACACGATTCCCAAGGACCTCGAAGAAGCCGCAGCGGTGGATGGCGCGACGAAGAACCAAACCTTCCTCAAGATCACGCTGCCACTTGCCACGCCTGCGCTGGCCGTGACTGCCTTCCTCGGCTTCCTGGGTGGCTGGACGGAGTTCTACTTCGCCTCGACGTTCCTGACCAAGCCCGAGGACTACACGCTGGCCGTCGCGCTCAACTCGATGGTCGGCGCGTACGCGACCCAGACGCCGTGGTCCGACTTCGCGGCCTTCGCGATCCTGGTCGCCGCGCCGGTGTCGATCGTGTACCTGTTCTTCCAGCAGTACATCGTCTCGGGCCTCGCGATCGGCGGCGTCAAGGGCTGACCGGTTCGAAGCCGAGCACGAGGGTCGAATACGGCGGCAGCGAGGTCACCGGCCGCCAGCCTTCGAACCCCCCGGAGGGATCAGGAACCGGGGGGACCGGTTCGAGCCCGCCGTCGCCGTCCCCATCGATGACGCTGACGGGACCCAGTTTGCAGACCCCGCCGGCGAGTGACAGCTCGTACTCGGTGACAGCCTCGTCCGCGAGGTTGATGACCACGGCCACGACCTCGTCGCGCCCCACCGCCAGGAAGGCGTAGACCGCCGGCTCGGACGCCAGGAGGGGTAGGTGCGTCCCCGAGGTCAGCGCCGGATGATCGCGTCGGATGCGGATGAGCTCCCGGTAGTCCGACAGCAGGGAGTCCGGGTCCGCCGCCTCGGTCGCGACGTTTGCCGTCTCCCATCCGTCCTCGAGAGCTTCCCAGGGCGTCCCGGTCGTGAAGCCGGCCGCGGCGGCCGATCCATCCCACGGCATGGGGCTGCGGATCCGCTCGTCGGGCTTCCCGCCGGTGAGGCCCAGCTCCTCGCCGTAGAACACGAAGGGCAGTCCGGGGTTGGTGAGCAGGAGGCTGGCCGCGACCCGCGCCCGGGTCGGCCTCGTCAGCTGCTCCATGACCCGGGGCTGGTCGTGGTTCGTGAGGAAGGCGCCGTAGAGGCCGCTCCCGTAGGCGGACAGCGTCTCGGCCTGGGCCGCGGCGATGGGCGGCCCATCCTCGGCCTGGACCCCGAGGAGCAGCTTGCCGGCCAGCTCGAAGTCGAAGGTCGCGTCCACGGCTCGAGGGACATAGCTCGACGACGCCCGCGTCACGTCGAACACCTCACCGACCACCAGGCCTCCGGCTTGATGGCCGCGATCGCCTCGCGAAAGGCCTCCAGCCAGCGATGGCTGGCGGCGGTGTTCGTCTGCGCCGCGGGGCCTTCCTCGACGAGGTGCTTCGCGGCGTCGATGCGGAACCCGTCGACCCCCACCTCGACGAGCCAGAACGCGGCGATCCGCTCCAGCTCGGCGGTGACCTCGGGGTTGGCCAGGTTCAGGTCCGGCATCCGGTCCGAGAACGCGCCGTAGTAGAACGGCGACCCGTTCGGGGCGGCGTGCCAGGGGTTGGGCCCGGCGACCGGCGGCCAGCCCGGGTCCTCGTCGGACCAGACGTACCACTCCCGGTGGTCCCCGCCGCGGAGGGCGTCCCGGAACCACGGGTGCTCGCTGGACGTGTGGTTCGGGACGAAGTCGACGATCACCGCGATCCCCCGCTGGTGGGCCGCGTCGACGAACCCCCGCAGTCCGTCGGTGGTTCCGTAGTCCGACTCGACGGCCTCGTAGTCAGTGACGTCGTAGCCGTGGTACGAGCTCGCCTCGGCCACCGGCATGAGCCAGATGCCCGTGACGCCCAGGTCATCGGTCGTCCCGGCGTCTCCGTCGTTCAGGTAATCGAGCTTGGCGGTGAGCCCGGCGATGTCGCCGATCCCGTCGCCATCGGCATCGGCGAACGAGCGCACGAAGATCTCGTAGAACGTTCGCTCGCGCCACCCGTTCGTGACGGCCGGTGCCTCGACGGGGCGGCAGGCCTGGGCCGTCGGCGAGGGTCCGGCTACCGAGGCCGTCGGCGCGGACGTCGACGCGGCCGGTGTGCCGGGTGCCTCACCGCACCCGGCGAGGAGCGCAACGACGATCGCGAGCCGCGCGACGCCGGCCGTCCAGCGGGTGGGCCGCCATCGTGCGAGGATCGTCATCGCAGCCAGTATGGCATCGGGACCGGGCAGCTCCGGACCCGTGATCCGCGTCGCCAGAGAGCACGGAGGCCGAATGCCCGAGACGCCCGCCTGGGTTCGAGACGCCGTCTTCTACCAGATCTTTCCCGACCGCTTCGCGGCGAGCGAGCGGGTCCCGAAGCCGGGGCCTCTCGAGCCCTGGGATGCCGCGCCGACCCTCTACGGCTTCAAGGGCGGCGACCTTCTCGGGATCGTCGAGCACCTCGATCACATCGCCTCGCTGGGCGTGAACGCCATCTACCTCACGCCGGTCTTCCAGTCCGCCGCCAACCACCGCTACCACACCTACGACTATCTGGCAGTGGATCCGTTGCTCGGCGGCGATGCGGCCCTGCGCGAGCTCCTCGACCGGGCCCACGAGCGCGGCATGCGGGTCATCCTCGACGGGGTCTTCAACCACACCGGCCGGGGCTTCTGGCCGTTCCATCACGTCCTCGAGGCCGGCGCGGGGTCGCCGTACCGGCACTGGTTCCACCTCGACCAGGCAGCCCTGGATCGCGGCCTGCCGATCGACGCCTACCCGGCGGCGCACCAGCGCCTCGGCGTGGCCAGCGACCAGCCCTTCCCCGGCGAGGTCGAGGGGCCGGGCGGTGACTCGCTGGCGCGCCTCGGCTTCCAGGGCTGGTGGAACATGCCGGCCCTGCCGAAGCTCAACGTCGCCGAGCCGGCGGTGCGCGAGTACCTGTGGGGCGTCGCCGAGCACTGGCTGCGCTTCGGCATCGATGGCTGGCGGCTGGACGTGCCGGCCGAGATCGACGACCGCTCGTTCTGGGCCGAGTTCCGCGACCGCTGCCGGGCGAGCAACCCCGAGGCCTACCTCGTCGGCGAGATCTGGCAGCTCGCGCCCGACTGGCTGGAGGGCGACCGGTTCGACGGGCTGATGAACTATCCGCTGGCCAAGGCGATCCTCGGCTTCGTCGGCGGTGAGGCGATGAACTGGGCGCTCGTCCGCAAGCACCATGAGTACGGGCAGATCCAGGCGCTCGATGGGCCTGCCTTCGGGCAGGCGCTGACCGCCATCCTGGCGGCATATTCGCCCGAGACGAACGCCGCCCAGCTCAACCTGCTCACCAGCCACGACACGCCCCGCGTCCTGTCGATGCTCGGCGGCGATCGCCGGGCCCTGGAGCTCGCGATGCTGCTCCAGGCGACCCTGCCCGGCGCCCCCTGCATCTACTACGGCGACGAGATCGGCGTCACGGGTGGCCACGCCCCGGACAATCGGCGCGGGTTCCCGTGGGACGAATCGCGTTGGGACGGCGAGCTCCTGGCGGCGACGCGCGCGCTCTTCCGACTGCGCGGCCGGGAGGCTGCGCTGCGAAGCGATGATCTCGCGGTGGCGGCTGCCGACGCTGGGGCGATCGCGATCCGGCGTGGTGACATCGTCGTGGCGCTCAACACGGCTGCCGAGCCGGCACGCCTGGTGCTCGACCGCGAGGTCGCCGTCGTCGGCGCGCCGACTGTCCTGCACACGGTCGGGAACGGGGCGGCCGCCGCCGCCGCGGTCGAGGCCGGCCGCCTCGTG
The DNA here is from genome assembly GCA_012026785.1 of Chloroflexota bacterium. Taxonomy (GTDB): domain Bacteria; phylum Chloroflexota; class Limnocylindria; order Limnocylindrales; family CSP1-4; genus UBA5189. Next base: position 8,857 of record VEOW01000058.1, read on the forward strand.
CTGGCCCTGCCGCCGCGGAGCGGGTTGGTCGCGCGGCTGCGCTGACCGGGGATCCGCTGGCCCAACCCTATACTCGCCGCCGTGTGCGCCCTCCCGGTCGACCTGGACCCGGCGATCGTGCCCGCCTTCGTCGGGGCGTTCGATCGCGCCGGCAAGGTGGTTCGGGGGATCGAAGCCCTCGGGCCGGTCACGGGACGTGACGTCGTGCTCATCGACGGGCGGGACGGGGGGATCGCCGGCGCGCTCGAAGCGGTCGGCGCACGACTCGTTCACGTGCCCCTGAGCAGTCCGCTTCAGCTGCCGGTGCCCGATGCCGCGGTCGACGTCGTCGTCGGCCTGTGGTCGGCGTTCCGTGGTGTCGATGACGGAGACCTGGCCGAGGTCGATCGGGTCCTGCGGCCCGAGGGCCGGCTGCTCGTCGTCCATGACTATGGCCGCGACGACCTCGCCGGCCTCCGCGGCGAGCGCCCGGAGTACGGGCCCTGGAGCCATCGCACGGGCCCGTTCCTGGGGTGTGGCTTCCGGGTCCGGGTCCTGCACTGCTGGCTGGAGTTCGAATCGGTCGCCGATGCGGGTGCCTTTCTCCGTGCCGGCTACGGGGACGACGGCGCCCGCCTCGCCGACGGCCTCAAGCGGCCCCGCCTGTCGTACAACGTGGCCATCTACCATCGGTCGCGGCCATGACGCCGTCACGAGCCGCCGCTCGGCCTGCCTCGCGGGCCACCGGCCGCCGGGGTCCCCACCTCGGCCCGGTCCCGATCACGCCGCTCAGCGTCCTCGTGGTCCTGTTGGTTCTCGGCGCGCCGGCCCTGATGCTGTACGCCATCGGGGCCGTCAAGGACGAGGGCCAGGTGACGCTCCTGGAAGTCGGTTCGATCGGCCTGGCGATCGGCTTCGCGCTGTGGGCCCTGGCGAGCCTGCGGGCGATGTGGCGGGCCGCCGCCAACGCCCGCTCGGGCCGAGCCATGGTCTTCGCGATCATCGGCGGGCTCGCCGGCATCGGGGCCATCGGCTCGATCGCGATGACGTTCGTGCTCGTCCTGTTGTGGGGCAGCTGACCGCCTGGTCAGCGCGGGCCGCCCGGTTAGCTCGGGCCGCCCGGGCAGCGTGGACCCGGGGGAATGGTGCCCCCAAGGGGATTCGAACCCCTGATCTCCACCTTGAAAGGGTGGCGTCCTGGGCCTCTAGACGATGGGGGCGCAGGGCCGATGGAGTGTAGCAGGGGGTCCTCGGTCGCCCTGCTTGCTACCATCCGGCCGTGAGCCCGCTCGACTACCTCGGCGTCCGGATACCGACGATCGTCAAGGACGTCGTCGCGGTCCGCTGCGACGGCTGCCTGGAGGTCATCGACGGGACGCCCTGGCGGATGAACATCCTCGACGTCGTCGCCGCCGAGACGCCCGTCTCGTGGGCCGCCCGGCCGCCGATCAACCCCGGTCCGTTCGAGTTCCATTCGAACGGCGAGCACGTCCGGCGCTGGATGCGCGCCCGCGGCTACCTCTTCTGCCGCAAGAGCCAGGTGCGCGAGATCATGCGCCCCATCCCGGTGCCGGGCCCCGACGGCGCGCCGCCGCGCTACGGGCTGTGTGACGGGATCCATCGCGACGATCACGAGCTGATCCCGGCCTGAGGTCGACCCCGGAGGATGGACGTGATCCTGCCGGCGCTCACCTCGGGCCTCGCCCTGCTGATGGCCCTCGCCCTCCTCGACCAGTGGCGGGAGCGGCGTCACGCCTTCCAGCTGGTTTGGGCGGTCGGGATGGGGTTCTTCGGGATCGCCTCGGGCTGCGAGGCGATCGCCGCCGCGAGCGGTTGGACCGAGCCGCTGTACCGGACCTGGTACCTGGCCGGCGCCGTGCTGACGGCCGGCTGGCTCGGGCTCGGGACGGCCGTACTCCTCGGTCGGACTCGGTTCGGCTACGCCTTCGCCGTGATCGTCCTGCTCGGCGGGGTCATCACGGTCCTGACGCAGCGCCGGTCCCAGTTCCCCGATTCGGACGGCCTGGCGGTGCTGTACCTGATCGCCGCCGTCCTCGTCGCGCTGGCGATCGCGGTCGAGACATACTTCCAGAACGAGCGTTGGCCGCAGATCGCGGGCCTCGGCATGGCGGCGGCGACGGCCCTCGCGGTGGTCCTGACGGCGACCGTCCCGCTCGCCGCCCCGGGCTTCCTCGTGGACCCGGCGACGGGCCAGCCGCAGGCCGACCTGTTCCCCGGTGCGCTGCGGCTCCTAACCCCACTCACCAACTTCACCGGCGCGATGTCGCTCGCCCTGGGGGCGCTGTTCTCAGCCTATGTCTTCATGCCCAAGCGGCGGGTCCTGCCGTACTCGCTCGACCCGAACCAGTCGGGCGACCAGTTCCTGTTCAACCTGCTGATCTCGATCGTCGCCCTGCCGGTCAACTTCGTGGCCTCGTTGCCCGGCACGCTCGTCGACCTCGTTCGCGGGCGCCTCCACAGCCGCGTCCCGGCGACCCTGCTCATCGCCGCGGGCTCGTTCACCGCCGCCGCCGGTGACACCCTCAACCGGCTCGATATCACCGGTCCGTTCGCGGTTGCCAAGTTCATCGCGGTGGTCCTGCTCCTGGCCGGATTCCTCGTCTCGATCGAGGCGTTCCGGGAGTTCCGCGTCCCGTTCACGGGCATCCGTCTCGGCCGTCGCCGCCACGAGGCCGAGCCCGAGCCGACCTGCCGGTCGGCCCTGGAGGGCCGGCCTGGCGCTCCCCGTGCCGGACCGTTGCAGGCTCATCTTCGCTTGGATGCTCGCCCACGGAGCAGCGCATCGTCGGGCCGAGCCTGTCTTCTCTCGCCCGCGCGCCTGGCAGGCACGTGAGGGAAGCCGAGCCTGGCCAATGAGCACCGTGCCTTGCCCGTGAGCAATCGAGGGAAGGCAGCAGCGCCGGACGAGGGAAGGCAATAGCGCCGGACGAGGGAAGGCAGGAGCGTCGGACGAGGGAAGGCAGCAGCGCCGGGCGAGGAAGCCCGGCGCTAGCATTGGCGGCCGTGTCCACCATTCGTGACCGCTGGCTCGGGACGCTCATCGTCCTCGCGGCCGCCGGGATGTTCGCCAGTCTCGGCGTGCTCTCGAGGATCGCCTACGACGCCGGCGTCCATCCGTTCGCCTGGGTCGCTTGGCGGGCCGGCATCGGTGCGCTCGGGCTGGGCGCGGCCGTGGTCGCCCTGCGTGGGCCCGGTCGGCTGATCGGCAACCTTCGCCGAGCGTCGGCTTCGACCCGCTGGTGGCTGCTGCTCGGGATCGTGACCAGTGCCGGGCGCAACCTGGCGATCTTCCTGGCCTTCCAGCGGACCACGATCGCGCTCGCGCTGCTCGGCTTCTACACCTTTCCGGCGATGGTCGCCGCCGCCGGGGTGCTCCTCGGCCGCGAGCCACTCGACCGGCCGCGGGCGGCCGCGCTCGTGATGGCGCTCGCGGGCATGGCGGCGGTCGTCCTCGGGGGGCTCGATCCCGCGAGCGGGCTCCGGGTCGATGCCCTTGGGATCGGCCTGGCCCTGACGGCCGCGCTGTGCCAGACGGTCTTCATGACCTTCAGTCGCGGCTATGCCTCCATCCCGACGGACCAGGCGATGACGGTCCTGCTCGGTGGCTCGGCGGTCGTTGCCGCCGTGGTCAGCATCGTGGTCGCCGGCGGCGAGGCACTGCTGATGCCGCTGACCTCGGCCTGGCTCGTGCTCCTCCTGGTCGGTGTCGGGCTGTTCGCCGCGGCCCTTCCGTCGTTCCTGTTCCTGACCGGCATCCGGCGGATCGGCAGCGTCCGGACCGGCATCCTCATGCTCTTCGAGCCGGTCGTCGGCGTCGTGCTCGCGGCGGTCTTCCTGGCCGAGGGCCTGACGCCGCTGCAGGCTGCCGGGGGCGCGACGATCCTGTTCGCGGCGTTCCTCGTGCAGCGCGGAGTCGTCCCGGCCCGGGGAGCGACGGCGATCGCGCCGGCTCCCGGCGGGCCATGACCGGCGTGGCGCAGGCGCCGACGCCCGAGCGCCCGTGGCGGATCGAGGGCCCGGACGACGGGCCGCCGATCGTGTTCGTCCACGGCGCGCTGATGAGTCACTCGGTGTGGCGGCCGCAGCTGGACGCCCTGTCCGATCGGTATCGCTGCCTGACCGTGGATCTGCCCGGTCATGGCGTCCTCGTCGACCGACCCTTCACCCTCGACGGCGGCGTCGAGGTGGTGACCGCGGCGATCGAGGCCGTCGGCGGGCGAGTCGCCCTCGTCGGGCTGTCGTTGGGCGGCTACGTCGCGATGGCACTCGCCGGCGAGCACCCGGAGCTTGTTCGAGGGCTGGTGATCGCGGGCTGCACCCGGGAGCCCGATCGCCTCAGCCGGGCGGCCTTCCTGCTCTACGGGCTCAGCCTGCGCGTCGTTCCCGAGCGACCGCTGCGGGCGGTGGCCGACCGGTTCTTCCGGGGCCGGTATGGCGCCACGGTGGCCGCCGGCATCACCCTCGGCGGATACCACCCGCGCGGCGGTGGCGTCGGGGTACGAGCGATCATCGGCCGCGGCTTTCGCGACCGCCTGCTGCGGTACGGCGGACCGATTCTGGTCATCAATGGCATCCGCGACCTCGTCTTCCACGTCGGCGCACGGCGGTTCCTGGCGGGGGTCCCGAACGTCAGACTGGTGACCCTCCGCGGGGCGTCCCACCTTTCGAACGTCGACCGCCCGGCGGCGTTCACGGGCGCGATGGAGCGCTTCATCTCGGGCCTGCCCGACTGACCGGGGCCCCCGCAGCCGGGCCGTTGGGGACCCCGGTGGTATCCTCGATCGAGACCACCCAGTCCGCCCTGAACCCGTGGTTCGTCCTGTCCGTGAGGTGCGATGCGCGTCCGTAAGGCTGTCTTCCCTGCCGCCGGCTGGGGTACCCGATTCCTGCCGGCGACGAAGGCCCAGCCCAAGGAGATGCTCCCTCTCGTCGACAAGCCGGTGATCCAGTACGCCGTCGAGGAGGCGGTCGCGGCCGGGGTCGAGCAGGTCATCATCGTGACCTCCAGCCAGAAGCGCGCGATCGAGGATCACTTCGACCTGTCGTACGAGCTCGAGCGGCTCCTGGAGGACAAGGGCGAGATCGAGAAGCTCCGCCAGGTCCGCCACATCAGCGATCTCGCGCAGGTCGCGTACGTCCGGCAGAAGGAGCAGCTGGGCCTGGGCCACGCCGTGCTGATGGCCAAGGACCTCATCGGCCACGAGCCGTTCGCGGTCCTGCTGCCGGACGACGTCGTGATCTCCGAGCGGCCCTGCATCGGCCAGCTGATCCACGCCTACGAGCGGACCCACGGCTCGGTCGTGGCGGTCATGCAGGTCCCCCAGGCGGAGACCGGGCGCTATGGCATCGTCGAGGTCGGCCCCGACGACGGCCAGCTCAACGGTGGCCGCCTCCACCGGATGTCGCGGATGGTCGAGAAGCCGGATCCGGAGGTTGCGCCCTCGACCCTGGCCGTCATCGGGCGCTACGTCCTGACCCCGAAGATCTTCGACAAGCTGGAGCAGACGCAGCGCGGTGCGGGCGGCGAGATCCAGCTCACCGACGCCATCGAGGCGCTCATGCAGGAGCAGTCGGTGTTCGCCTACGAGTTCGAGGGCACGCGCTACGACGCCGGCACGACGATGGGCTGGCTGCGGGCGACCGTCGACCTGGCGCTCCAGCGGCCCGATCTCGCCTCGGAGTTCCGGGAGCACCTGCGCAGCCTCGACGCGGCGCCCTGAGGACGGCCGCGGCGACGGCGGCGGGTCGTCGGGGGCCGGCGGCGAGCGCAACGGGCCGGGGCATTCGAGCGTCGTACGGTACGCTGTCGCGCGGCGCCTGACGCACGCGCCGGGTTCGAGGGCCACCTCGGGGAGGTTTCGTGGCGGACATCGGCACCGTCCTTGGCGGGCGGTACCGGCTGGTCGAACTGCTCGGGCAGGGCGGCATGGCCACCATCTATCGCGCCCGCGACCGTCAGCTCGAACGCGACGTCGCCATCAAGGTGCTGCGCCCGGAGTACGGGAACGACCCCGACTTCATCGCCCGCTTCCGGCAGGAGGCGCAGTCGGCCGCATCGCTCAACCATGCCGGCGTCGTCGCGGTCCATGACTTCGGAACGGATCCCGCGGGCCCGTTCATCGTCATGGAGCTCGTCGATGGCGAGGACCTCGCCTCGATCATCCGGCGCAGCGGGCCGCTGCCGCCGCGGCAGGCGGCGCGGCTCGTCGCCGAGGCCGCCCGGGCGCTCGAGGCCGCCCACGCGCGAGGGTTCGTCCACCGTGACGTGAAGCCCGGCAACTTCCTAGTCACGCCGGAGGGACACGTCAAGGTCGCCGACTTCGGAATCGCTCGCGCGGTTGCCGAATCCGCCCTGACGCTGCCCGGCACGACGCTCGGCTCGGTCCACTACTTCAGCCCGGAACAGGCGCGGGGCGAGGAGGCCAGCCCGGCGTCGGACATCTACAGCCTGGGCATCGTCCTGTTCGAGCTGCTCACCGGCCGGCGGCCGTTCGGCGGCGACACGGCCGCCGCGATCGCCACGGCCCGGCTGTCCGGCCCGGTGCCGACCCCGTCGTCGGTGCGGAGCGGCGTGCCGCCGGCCCTCGAGGCGATCACCCGCAAGGCCCTCGCGCCACAGCCAGGCGACCGCTTTGCATCGGCCGGCGAGATGGCCGACGCACTCGAGGCGTACCTGCGTTCCGGCGCCGCCGCAGGCGCCGCCGGGGCAGCCGCCGGGGCCTCGCCGACCGTGGCTGCCGGTGTCGCTCCCGACGCCTCGCCGACCGTGGCTGCCGGTGTCGCACGACCGAACGCCGACTCGGCGATCCCATATCCATCCGACGCCTACGCCGACGAGTCGCAGACCTCGGCCCGCGCACGCCCCGTCGCCGTCGAGGACGAGGACGAGCCGAAGGGGCCCTCACCCTGGCTGTGGCTCACCGCGGCGCTGGCGCTGCTCATCCTCGGTCTCGCGGGGTTCCTCGTCTTCCAGCTCCTCAGCGGCCCGGCGACGCCGCCGGCCAACCAGGTCGAGGTCCCGAACCTCGTCGGCAAGACGTTCATCGAGGCCCGGGCCGACGCCACCGCATTGGGCCTGACCGTCCAGCAGGTCGACTTCGTCCAGAGCTCCCTGCCGGTCGGGACCGTCACAGCCCAGGATCCACCTGCCGGGACGCTGGTCGAGGAGGGCCGCGTCATCGAGCTGACGATGGCCATCGGGCCGGAGGGCGTCGCCGTGCCCGACCTTCGAGGCCGGACTGAGAGCGAGGCGCTGAACCTGCTCCTATCGGCCAACCTCCAGGTCGGCACGCGGACCGAGGACTTCGACCCGTTCATCCCGGCCGGCTCCATCATCGACCATCAGCCGGGGGCGAACCAGATCGTGCTGCCGCAGACGCCGGTCAGTTACATCGTCTCGAAGGGACCCGAGCCCTCGCCGTCGCCGAGCCCGACGCCCGAGCCGACCCCGACCCCGGAGCCCACGCCGACGCCGACCCCGGCTCCGACGCCGACGCCGACGCCTGCGCCCACGCCGCCGCCGCCAACACCGACTCCGACCTCGCCGCCGCCCACCGAGGCGCCGACCGAGGCGCCGACCGAGGCGCCGACGTCGGAGGCGTGACGGGAGCGAGCGTCAGGGATCCAGGTCGAACAGGGTCGCCCGATCGAGAGGGTCGACGAGGGCGGGCGGTGCCAGGAGCGGAGCTGGCACGGCTTCGACGGGTCCAGCGGCGGGAGCGTCGGCG
>VEOW01000244.1 GCA_012026785.1 Chloroflexota bacterium
CCACTGGCCGTGGCTGATCAACCGCCGTCTCGGGACCAGCTACCCGACCGTCGCCGCGAAGTACGGTCGCTCGCTCGGCTTCACCGATTGGCTGTACGGACGCCGAAGCGGCGGCGAGGCGCCCAAGCCAACCGCGACCCCGAAGCCCACCGCGACCCCGAAGCCGACCGCGACGCCCAGCCCAACACGGACGCCGAGGCCGAAGCCCGCGTCCGATTCGACCGCTCCCGCCACGGCGTCCCCGACACCGGGCCGAATGCCCCAGCCGAAGTCCGGCGCATCCCCGGGCGCCGACGCAACCCCGACGGCGGCCCCGCCATCCTCGCCCGCCTCGGACTCTCCCCCGACGGCGCCCGCCGGTGCGGCGGGCGGTCCGGCTCCGACCGAGCCGCCGGGCAGCTGCCATGCGTCAGGCGGAACGGCCGCGATCGCGACCCGTCACCTCGTCAGGCCGTCGCTGGTCGCGCGGATCTTCGTGGCCGCGACGCTGACGTGGGTCGGGAACACGGCCCGGTATCGACTCCAACCCGGGGATCGCAACGGGGGCGTCGGGCTGCTGATCAGCCTCTCCGGTGGGTTAGCGGTGGTCACCCTCGACGGCGGGACCGGCTCGATCGCCGCGCCCGCATTCGTCATGCGGGCTGGCCCATACGTCGTCGGGTTCTTCGTGGCGATCGCCGCTTCGAACATCCCGGCGGTCCCGGTCGCCTACTCGCGGGCGACCTGCAGCTGAGCCCGGACCGGGTCCGGCCGTCCGAACCAGATGCGCGCGAGGTCCTGCCCCAGCAGGTCCGAGAGCCGCGCGACATCCGGCGCGAGCTCGGCCTCCAGGCGTCGGCGAAGCTCGGGGGAGACCACGGGCTTGTCGCCACGCTTGCGAAGGAGGGGGCTCTGGACGAGGCGCCGCGTCAGGGTCAAGGTCCGAACTTGCCCGAGGGCGAGCGGCAGGAGGCGCCAGACCGCGAACTGGACCGCGCGCGACCGGGCCACCGCGCCAAGCAGGCCCGACCGTCCGCCGTGGGCAGGATTGTGCGCGTCGAACGACTCCGGCTGGTAGGTGGAATCCACCTCGAGGAACTCCAGCAGGTCACGGAAGCCGGCCGCGGGATTCCGGACGAGCTGCTCGAGGATGATCACGTGCACCCGCCCTCGCCCGAACGCCTCCAGCCACGGCCCGAGCTGCTCGGCGAAGCGGGCACGGTCGCGATAGGTCGAGAGACGCGGGTTCGAGTTGCGGGGGATCCGCCGGCCCTGGCCCCGATCCGCCTCGGCCGACAGGGCCTCGGCGAAGCTCGTCAGGTCCTCGGTGCCGCTCGCCACCTTGTGGGCGTGGAGGGACGCCGCCATGTCCACCGGGTTGCGGAGCATGACCACGATCCGGGGGTCGACCGTCTCGGCCTTGATCAGGCCCGGAGCGTCGCGCGAGAACAGGTACCGGGTGGACGCCTCGCCGAGGCGCCGCGCCGTCCCGGCCTCATCGAACAGCGCGAGGTAGCGCTGCCGATCGATCCCGTATCGGAGGTAGTAGCCGGAGGTCTCCCAGGCCAGGTCCCGGGCGAAGTAGCACGGCTCCTTGAACCGCGACATGAACACCTCGGGGTGACCCCTCAGCCACTCGTAGAGCGAGGTGGTTCCTGACTTCGGCGCCCCGACGATGAACAGGTTCGGCATCCGCGTCATGCGGCATCGGCTCCCATCCGTCCGTCCGCGGCCGGCGTCCACGAGCCGCGCAGATCGACGGCCAGGAGCGCCTCGAGGTGGGGAACCTGGTCGGGGTAGTGCCGCTCCATCAGCTCCGACCGCAGCGTCTCGGGCAGCGGCTCGTAGGCTCTCGATGCCCGACCCAGGCCCCCGGCGAGGCGGCCGAAGACGCGCTCGGCAACCGGCACCAGCCGGCGTTCCGCGCTCGCCGGCAGCAGCCCCCGGCGCATCGTCTCGAGGACCGCCCCGCGGACCACGGACCGGGCCGCACGGACCGGTCCGGTCGCCGACGTGATCGCCTTCCCGCCCTCGTTGAGCCGGGCGTGGAGGACGCTCGGCCTGAACGGCCGCTCGAGGTCCAGGAACTCGAGGCACCGGGCCAGCTCGCGCTCGGGCTGGTCGCGCAGCTGCTCGTAGACCAGCACCAGGACGCGATGCCGCGGCAACACTTCTAGATAGCGGCCGAGATGGGATGGGTACTCGCCGCGGCTCCGGATCTCGCAGGCGTCCGCGGCCATGCTGGCCTGGAAGTCGGCATCGGGTCGCAATCGGCCCCGCCGCAGGTTGTGCCAGAACGCTGAGTAGGCCCGATCGACCGGATGGCGCAGGCTCACCACGAGGTCGATCTCGCCGAGCAGGACGCGGATCCGCGCCGCGGCCGTGGGATGGCTCAGGTAGACGGGCGTCGCTTCGCCCACGCGCCGCTGGCCCTTCCAGCCGGCGAACTGGGCTTCGTACCAGTCAAGGCCCCGATCGAAGCGGCTGCTGAAGAAGAAGATCTCCTTCTGCGGTGGCAGGTAGGCCGACGGGTGCTCGGCAAGACAGCGCGCCAGCCACGTCGTGGCCGCCTTCTCGGCCCCGATGATCAGGAAGTTCGGCAGCATGGCCGGCCCGCTACCGTGCACCAACCGGCTGGCTTGCGGTTCGAACTCTCCGCCACCCAGCCGACGGTCCGATCTCGAGATCTCGGGCTGGGTCGCCGCGCAGCGCGAGGGTCGCCGCCACCCCGGCCAGCGCCAGCAGGAACCACAGGTAACGCTCGTACGAGAGGTGGAGGGCGATCCCGCTGACGAGGTACGCGACGAGCGCGAGGAGGAAGCCCATGGCCAGCTGGGAGACCTCCGGCCGGTCGTGCCGCCATCGTCGGCGCGCTTGCTCCAGGCCGGCCATCGTCACCAGGAAGACGGCGAAGAACGCCAGGAAGCCGAGGGTCCCGGGCTCCGCGGCGACGCTCGTGTACAGGTTGTGAGCCTGTCGCTCCTCGCCGAAGGCGACGCGGGATTCGCTCGTCGTCTCCGCGACCAGGCCGGCGTACTCGGGGTAGTACTTGTCGAACTGCCCGCGCCCGACCCCGAGCAGCGGGTGGTCCTCCCAGACGTACAGCGCGGCGAGCGTCGCGGTCAGGCGACCGCGGAGATTGCCGGTGTCGCCGGGAGCATCGGCCGTTTCGCCGGCAACGATGCTCGCCAGCCCCTGCAGGTCGACGAGCCGTTCGCTGTAGCGCGGAAACACCGCCAGCACCGCGACCAGCAGCAGCCCCAGCAGGCCGAGGTGGACGAGCCGCAGGTAGCGGAAGGCCACGGCGACGCCGAGCACCGCGACCAGGCCGAGGGCGGCGCCGCGCGAGAAGGTCGTGGCCATGCCGCACAGGATCAGGGCCGTCAGGAACAGCGCCAGCCATCGCAGCCCCCGGCGCCGCTCGCCGAGGGCCAGGAACGCGCCCAGCGGCAGGAGGACGAGCATCACCTGGCCGTAGCGGTTCGTCTCGCCGATCGGGCCTTCGGCCCGGGGCGTCCCGACGAGGCTCGCCACGAGGTGCTCGCCGCGGCTGTCCTGGCCGGGCAGGTCGACCGTCGAGAAGCCCAGGTAGTCGTTGCGGTAGGTCTCGGTGCCCGCCTGGTAGGTGGACAGGGCTCCCATCCCCGCTCCGACGAGCAGGACCGTCCAGGTCACCAGCCGCAGACTGCCGTAGGTTCGCACCACGTTGGTGATCACGAAGTACAGGCCGAAGCCGCTGATCAGAAACCCGACCAGGCTGTCGGTCGCGTCGACCGGATCGCGTGCGCCGATCGCCGCCAGGACCTGGACCAGCAGGTAGCCGAACAGGAACGGCAGCCCAGCGGTGACGACGACGGGCTTCCGCCGGAGCACCAGCTGCTCTGCCAGGGGGAGCGCCAGCAGCAGCGGGAAGGCGATGCCCACGAGCTGGGGCAGGCCGTGGTCCCGGACGGCAACGCCCGCGGCGTTGCTGTACAGGATCACGATCACGACATAGGTCGCGGCACCGGGACGGGCGAGGCTCACGATCAGGGCCAGCGCGCCGAGGACGATCAGCGTTGCGGCCAGCGGGGCCTCCGCGAACGCGACGCCAACCCAGAACGCGGCGATCGAAACGGCCAGCGCCACCAGCCGGGCCAACGGGCGGCTCGTCGGCTGCAGCGCCGGGCGCCCCGCGACGCTCGTCACGCGGCCAGCCCGTCCCGCTCGGCCAGCGCGTCGTGTTCCGCGATCGCGTCGCGCTCCGCGCCGGCCGGCGTCCCTTCGCCCGCAGCCAGGCCTTCGGGCTCAGCGGCCTGGCCGCGCTCCGGTTCCCAGCGATCGAGTGAGCGCCCGCGGAGCAGGTTCCAGGTCGCATGCAGCGACGCCATCTGCAGGGTGCAGAAGTAGGCCGGCAGGGCCAGCACCGGGTGGCGCCCCACCGCGCGTCGGCCCATCACCAGGCCGGCCGCCGCCAACGCGTACGACACCAGCTGCCCCCAGGCCGCGAGGCGATAGATCGCCGTGCGGCGGTACAGCGGGCCGCTGGCCAGCGCGAGGACCGCGAGGGGGACGGCCATCGTCCGCATCAGCACCTTCTGGGACAGGACCTGCAGGGCATAGAAGCCCGTTCGGCGCGGGTCGAGGACGGCCGGCAGGGCGGCGACGCAACGCAGGCCCCGGGTCATGATTCGAACCCGGCGCCGGTACTCGAGGGACTGCGTCGGTGCGACCCGCTCGTAGGCCACGGCCCCCGGTTCGAAGACCAGCCGGTAGCCCGCGTCGACGACGGCCAGCGAGGTGAAGAGATCGTCGTTGACGCCCTCGGGGATGGGTCGAAACAGGGACCGCCGAATGGCGTACAGGGCCCCGGTTGCCCCGATGACGTTGCCCGAGCGGCTCTGGGCGACCTTCAGCGCCCGATCGAAGTCCCAGTAGGACCGCTCCCCGACCGCCGTCGCCTCCTCGTCGCCGGCCTCGACGTAGACCTGGTTGCCCGCGACCCCGCCGATCGCGGGGTCGGCGAACGGCCGGACGAGCCGCCCGATCGCATCGCTGGCCAGGATGCTGTTGGCATCCGAGAACACGAGCACCTCGCCACGGGCCGCCGCCACGGCCGCGGCGAGCGCCTCACCCTTGCCGATGCGCGGCAGGTCCAGGACCCGGACCCTGGCCCGACGCAGCCCCGCAACCACCCCGGGCGGGCCATCGTCGGAGCCGTCGGACGCGACGATGACCTCCAGGCGGTTCGCCGGATAGTCCTGCGCCAGCACGCTCCGGAGCTTGCGCTCGATCCGGGCGGCCTCGTTGTGGGCGGCAACGACGACCGTCACGGACGGGTGCACCTCGGCCTCGAGGTGGGGTCGCCGGACGATCGCGCCCCTGGCGAGCACGACGAGCGGGTAGACGATATAGCTGTAGGCCAGGGCCGAGACGGAGGCCCAGTAGAGCGCCCGGATCATCGTGCTGCTGTTCCCTCGAACATGGCTGCGAGCCGTGCCGCATTCGCGCGCAGGTCGAATGCCCGCTCGACCGTACGGCGACCCTCCTTGCCGAGGCGTTGCCGAAGCTCGGGCTGGGATGCCAGACGCGAGAGAGCCTCCGCCAAGTCGGCCGGGCGACCGGGTTCCACGAGCAGCCCGGTTCGCTCGTGCTCGACGAGCTCGGGAATGCCCGACAGGCGGCTGGCGACCACCGGCAGGCCACAGCTCATCGCCTCCATCAGCACGACCGGGATGCCCTCGCGCTGGCCGCGGGCCGAGACGACGCTCGGCGCCGCCAGGACGTCGGCCCGCTCGAGCTCACCGATGACCCCATCGCGCGGCAGCGGGCCGACGAGGGTCACCTGGTCCTGCAGCCCCAGGCGTTCGATGGCCTCGCGCAGCTTGCGCTCGTCCGGCCCGCGGCCGACCAGCCGGCAGCGGACGTCCAGGCCCCGGTCGCGCAGGATGGCGCAGGCTTCGATGAGATGCGCCTGGCCCTTCACCTCGTGGAGCGTCCCGACGCACACGATTCGGAGCCGGTTGGGCGGTCCGCTCCCGGTCCCGTTGCGAGCGAAGAAGACCTCGGTGTCGACGCCCACGTGGAGCGTTCGGAGCCGCTCGGGAGGCAGGCGCCCGCAGTCGGCCTCGATGACCGCCCGGTTGAACTCGGAGATCGCGATCGCGAAGGCCGCCTCCGACAGCTTCCGGCAGAGCATCCGTCGATCGACGTGGACGTCGGAGCCGTGGGCCGTGAAGCTGTAGGGAATGCCGGTCAGGCGGTGGATGATCAGGCCCGCGAGGGCCGGGTGCCTGGCGAAGTGGCAGTGGACGTGGTCCACCCCGCGCTCCGCCATCAGCCGCGCAGCGTGGACAACCTTCGGGAAGATGACGAGGCCAGCGGCGAGGAACCGGGGGCGGCCGAGGTTGTCCCGGACCAGGTCAACGAGCGACCCCAGGTACGCCCGGGGCCGGCGCCGAAGGAACTGCAGGTGGCTGCCGAGGAACGACGGCGCCAGGAACGGCAGATAGTTCGCTCGGGCCGCGAGGTCGGCGGCGCCCGGCTGCAGGACCCGATCGTGCTCGCGGAGGAGCGGATACACGGACACCCCGATGCCGTGGCGCTGGACCTCGAGGATCTCGTTGAGGACGAACGTCTCGGTGTGCTTGGGGAAGCGAGACATCACGTAGGCCACGTGCACCGGGCGGCCGGGGGCAGCGGCGGCCATGTCTCGCCTGGGCTGGTGCGACGTCGATCAGTGCTCCGACATCGGCGGAGCGCCGCGGGCGATCGCCCCCCGTTGCGCCCGGCCGGTGCGCTGGCGCAGCCCGCGCTCGTCGGCGGGCACGGCCGTGGTGCCCCGGGCGGACTCGATGACCACGACGAGCGCGATCGCGGCGAGCAAACCGGCGAATGCGGCGAGCATGACGATGAGCAGGACCTGGGGTCCGGCCGGAGTCTCCGGGACGATGGCCGGATCGATGACCTGGGTCTGCCCCTCGGGCCGGTCGGACTCCGCCGCCAGCGTGGCGAGCTCGTCGGCGAGCGCGTTGGCCAGGGCCGCAGCCTGGTTCGCGTCGCCGTCCTGCACCCGGATCACGACGAGGCGGGTGAGGTCATTCGGCACCGCGGTGATGGCGTCCTCCAGCTCACCCGGCGTCATGTCGGCTCCGACGCGATCGATGACCGCACCGGTGACCCGGCGGCTCGTGACCAGCTGGGCGTAGGTGTTCGTCAGCTGGCCGGCCGCGCGCTGGGTGTCGAGATCCGTGTTGAGCGGCCCGACGAGGACGCGGACCTCGGCCTCGTACACCGCCGGGAGTCGCGAGGCGACGATGTAGCCGCCGAGCGATGCCAGGGCGACCGCCGCGAGAAGCACCAGCCACCAGCGCCTGACCAAGCCGAAATAGCCGCCGAGCTCCAAGGGCACCTCCGTGGGGTGGCAGCGCCGCGAACGTCAGTCGCGGGCCGTGGGTCGCTGTTGTCGGACGGGTGGTTTCTTACCGTCGGACGAGGATACGGGAGGGACCCCGCGATTCTCGTTTCGGGAAGGCTGCTCAGTACCCGGCCGGTGATAACGCCACGTATAGAACGCGATCTGGGCCCGAATCAGGGCCGGCTGGGCCCGGTTTCCGACGTTGATTCGGCGAAGCCGCAGCGGATCCGAGCGGCCGATCCGGTTGACGCCGCGTCGGGTCGTGAAGGCCAGCTCGAAGCCCCCCTCGGCCAGGGCTCGCACCGCCCGGTCGTCGACGCCGCCGGCGGGATAGGCGAAGACGGTGCCGGCTGCAGCCCCATCCAGCTGACGTTCCAGGTCGAGACGCGACCCGGTCGTCTCCTCGGGCAGTCGACCCGGATGAACCTGGGTCAGGAGCGGGTGCGTCCGCGAGTGGGGCGCGATGGCCACGCCCGCCGCCGCCAGCGACCGGAGGTCGTCCCAGCCAAGCACCGTCGGGCCCGCTGGCGCGCCACCGAGCCGCGCGACGAGGCGTTCGACGCTCGCCATGGCCTCGTCGTGGGGCAGCCCCTTGTGGTGCTCGACGAGGGCCCGGGCCGCGGCGCGGCGACGGGGCTCCGCGCCCAGATCGAGTGGCCCGACGGGGCTGTCGAATCTCCTGATGGAGGTCATTGCGACGGCTCCCCATAACCGATCCCACCAGAACCCCCCGGCCGGGGCATCGGGGTAGGCGCTGGGCACGAACAGGGTGGCCGGCAGCCCGGCCCGCCGAAGGATCGGCCAGGCGTGGTCGCGGAAATCGAGATAGGCATCGTCGAAGGTCAGCAGCACGGCCCGCCGCGGCAGCGCGCGCCCGCCCCGGTGGGCCGCCAGGACGTCCCCCAGTGCCACGGGCTGGAAGTGGTCGGCGAGCATCGCCAGCTGCCGTTCGAAGGCTGCCGGAGTGGCGCTCAGGAGGAACGGGTACAGCCAGGACCGCTCGGTCGGCTCGTCGATCCGGTGGTACGTCAGGACGGCGAGGGCGCCGGGCGGCGAGCCGGCGAGCCGTTCGAGGGTGGCTGCCACGCCCTGGCCTGCATGCCCTTCGAAGACGCCGGCAAGGGACCGCCGGACCAGGGACGTGCCGATCATGTCCTCAGTCGCCTCGAAGCTCGTCGGCCCGGGACGGCACGCCGAGCCGTCCGAGCAGGTTCGCCCGAACGCCGTCCAGCCGGCGCGCGACGCCGCCCGGCAGCGCCTGCAGCCCGAACCGCCACAGCTCCGCGACGAGGGCGCGCTCGAGGGCCAGCATCGCCGCGGTGTAGACGACGATGCCGACGACGACCTGCAGCGCGAGGCCGAGTCCCAGCCCGACCGCGTCGGCCAGGACGGCCTTCGTGGCGAGCACCCCGGCGGCCATCAGGCCGGGCGCGAGGACGATCCGTCCGAGGCCCTGCAGGTTCTCCCGGAACGGGATCCCGGCATAGTCCTGGAGCCACCGCAGGACGACCGGGGCAAGGACGTAGCCGCGGACGGCGTAGGCGACCGCGACCGCCACGATGTCACGGAACACCACGACCGCGACCAAGAAGCCGGCGATGTTCAGAACGGCCGCGAGGAAGCGGTACCGCAGCGTCACGTCCGGTCGCCCGACCGCGTTCAGGAGTCCGCCGCTGTAGGCCTGCAGGGCCAGCGCCGGGCCCGTCAGCACCAGCACGGTCGCCACCGGGCCGCTGTCGCTCCAGCGCTCGCCGGCGAACAGGACGATCACCTCCTGGACGATCAAGGCCAGGCCGATGTAGCCGGGCAGGGTGACGGCTGCCATCGCCCGGCTCATCCGACCGTACGCCCGCACCAGTCGCTCCGAGTCGCCCTGGAGCCGGGCGAAGGTCGGGAACGCCAGCTTGCGGGCGGCCGTGATCAGCATCGCCGTGCTCGCCTCGAGGACGCGGTAGCCCACCGCGTACAGGCCCAGGGCGGCCGACCCGAGGAATGCCCCGATGAGCATCGCGTCCGCCCGCCGCCCGAGGTAGAAGAGCAGGTCGCCGGCGACGATGTTGGCGCCGAAGCCGAACAGGCTCCGGAAATCGGACCACGAGCCCGAGAGGCCCGGGCGCCACGGGCTCACGGCCCACAGCGTGACGACCGAGATCGCCGCCTGGGCAAGCTGCTGCACGACGAGTGCCCAGGCCCCGAATCCCATGAATGCCGCCGCGATGCCCAGCCCGCCGCCGCCGGCGATCGCGATGAGGCGGCGAGCGGCGAGGCTCCGGAACGCCATCTCCCGCCGCAGCAGGGCCATCTGGATGCTGCTGAAGGCCGTCAGCAGGAAGGTGATCGACAGCGCCTGCACGATCGGCGTGAGCCGTGGCTCCGAGAGAAGCGTGCCGAGGGGGCCGGCCGCGACGAATCCAACGAGGGTCAGCAGCGCGCCGGTCGCCACGGCCGTCCAGAACGCCGTGTCGATCTGGCGGCGGGTCAGCGACGGCCGCTGGATCAGGGCGTCGCCGAGCCCCTGGTCCACGAACAGCTGGGCGAGCGCGACGAACGCGGTGGCCAGGGCGACGAGACCGACCTCCTCGGCCTCGAGCAGCCGGAGCAGGACGACGAGGATGACGAGGCCGAGCAGCTGGGCGCCCCAGTTGTCGACGACCGTCCAGCTGAAGCCGCGGGCCACCCGCCGCCCGAGGCCCTTGCGATCGCTGCCGTGCTCGGCCGGCACCCACGGTTCGGTCATCGCGGTGGTGACGAAGCCGCCCCGAGGTCGGCGAGCAGCGCGTTGAGCGGCGGGAACAGCGCCTCGAGGCGGCAGGGATAGGGATGGCGAAGCCAGGCCGCCGGGCGGCCGCCGAGCGCCCGGTCGATCAGCTCGGCCTCGATCTCGGGCGCGCGTTCGATGAGCTCGTTCCGCCGATCCGGGAACGCGAACCGGAACTGGCGGTAAGCGTCCAGCAGGGTCCGCCGCTCGTGGGCCAGCGAGGCCAGCATCCGCTGCCCGATCTCGCGCCCGTCGGCCGGATCGAGGCGCACCTCGTCGCTCTCGTGGCTCGAGGCCAGGACGACGGCGTCGACCGGTGCCACGTCCACGAGCCGATCGGGCCCGAACAACCGACTGGGCGGAACCTGGACGCTGACCTGGCGTCGAACGAGCCCGGCCCCGCGCCGAGCGAGCGATCCGAGCCGGCCCCCGGCCCGGCGCGGGGCGAGGCGCCCGGCGGTCCCCGCAAGCGCCCCCAGTCCCCGCAGCCGCCAGCGCTCCGAGCGGGACAGGCGCGGCGCGAGCGATCGCAGCTGCTCCACCTGCCAGCCCCACAGCCGGATCGGCTCGGGGACGCCGAACATCTGGCCGTCCCCCGCCAGGTAGACCCACTCGTCGCCGACGTACCGCGCGCCGCGGGTCATGAACGCCAGCAGCGTCTCGGACTTGCCGCCCTTGGCCCAGCCGGTGACCAGCACCCCCCGGCCGTCGTGCACGAACGCGGAGGCGTGCAGCGGCAGGACCCCCTTCGCGAGAGCCGTCAGGCCGACGATCGGCAGGAGCAGCGGAACCGCGGCCAGGCCGCGTTCGCAGACGATCTCGCAGCCCACGCCGAGGCTCTCGAAGGGCACGATGGACTTCGCCTCGAGGCGACCCTTCCCGGTGAGGAGGTAGAAGCGCCGCTCGTCGAAGGCGGCATCTGGCCAGGCGACGTAGGTCAGCCGCCCATGGTCGACCCGATCGACGAACCGAATGGTGACGTCGGGGTCCCGTTCCAGCCGTCGTTCGAGCGGCCCGAGCTGCCGAGCGCCCGCGAGCCGATCACCCGCCTCCGCGTCGAGCAGCCGGACGCCGACCTGACCGCGAAGGTCGAAGTCGACGTTCATCGGGCCGGGCCGGCGGAAGCCGGGGCGGCGCGAACCGGGCCAGCAGAGACTGCAGCGCCGACCTGCCATCGCCAGGCCGTTCGAACGATGTCGTCGAGATCCCGCTCCGCGCGCCAGCCCAGCTCTCGCTCCGCGGAGCTGGCGTCGGCCCAGACCGCGGCGGGGTCACCCGGACGGCGGGGCGCTTCGACGCACGGCACCGCCCGGCCTGCCGCCCGCCCGGCCGCCGCGAGGACCTGCCGGACCGAGTGGCCCCGACCGGTGCCGAGGTTGAAGACCCGCTCGCCCCGCTCCCGCGCCACCAGCTCGACCGCGGCGCGGTGGGCGCGGGCCAGGTCCTCCACGTGAACGTAGTCCCGAATTGCCGTGCCGTCGGGCGTCGGGTAGTCGGTGCCGTAGATCGGCACTGGACCGTCGAGCCCGGCGAGCGCCTGCATGACCCGGGGAACGAGGTTCGTGGCCGCCGAGGCGTCCTCGCCGAGGGAGCCGTCCGCCGCCGCACCCGCGGCGTTGAAGTACCGCAGGCTCACGACGTCGAAGCCATGGGCCACGGCGTACCAGTGCAGCGCCTGCTCGACCATCGCCTTGCCCGCTCCGTACGGGTTGTCGGGCGCGATCGCCGCCCGCTCGTCGACCGGCACGCGGCGCGGGCTGCCGTACACCGCCGCTGAGGACGAGAACACCAGCCGGCGCACGCCCTGGGCACGCATGCCCTCGAGGAGGTGGAGGCTGCCCGCGACATTGGCCAGCAGGTGCGGCCCGGGGGCCGTCATGGAATCGGCAACCGATTTCTCGGCCGCGAGGTGGAGGACGACGTCGATGTCGTGATCTCGGAGGAGCCGCTCCACCAGCGGACGATCGGCGACGTCACCGGTCAGCGAGACCGTCGCGGACGCATCCCCGAGGGGCGGCGCGGGCCGCCGATCCAGGGCGACCACGCGGCCCCCGGCGGCCACGAGCTCGCGGGCGCAGAAGCGGCCGATGTACCCGCTGCCACCGGTGATGAGGACGTTCACTGCGTGTACCCCGATCTCTCGTACGAAGACCCGCACTCCGGTCCCGACGTGGGCTCCAGGAGTTCGCGACAGCGCCGACGAGATCGGGCGACCTCGGGATCCCCGGCTCCGTCAGGGGGATGCGCGCGCGGAGGTGCGGCCTGGTCCGTGTATTGATCGACGGACGCAATATCGGCCGGCCACAAGCGATGAGCCGGTCACGCTTCATCTTCGAATCTATTGCGTCAGGATGAGAACGGTCGCGCTGGTTGGCGCCGATGGCGCCGGCAAGTCATCCATTGCTCGGGCGGTGGCCCACCGACTGGGTTCCCGTGCGCGGTACCTCTACATGGGCGTCAACCTGGAGCAGAGCACGATGATGCTTCCCACGACACGCCTCGCGATGGCGATCAAGCGGGCGCGGGGCGGTCGGCCTCGGATGCCCGCCGACTGGAGCGGCGGCGCCGGCGCCGGTTCCGCCGGCGCTGGCCCCGGACGGTGGCAGCTGGTGCGCGAGGCCTATGCGGGCGTACGCCGCGTCGGCTGGTTGGCCGAGGAGTGGTACCGCGCGCTCGTCGCGTCGGTCTATCGCCGGCGCGGCCACCTCGTGATCTTCGATCGTCACTTCCTGTTCGACTACTACGGCGCCGGGCGCGACGATCGGCCGGGGCAGCTGCTGGCTGCACGCCTCCACGCCGCGTTGCTGCGGCACTTCTATCCCCGCCCCGACCTGGTGATCTGCCTCGACGCCCCGGCCGACGTCCTCCACGAGCGTAAGGGCGAGGGCGAGGTCGAGTCGCTGGAGCGGCGGCGCCAGGAGTACCTGGCGCTGTCGGAGGTCTCACCCGAGTTCGCCGTGGTCGATGCCACCCAACCACTGCCGGCAGTCGTCGACCAGGTCACCTCGCTCGTCCGGGCACGTACCGCATGAGGCTGCTGATCGCGAGCCAGATCGACGGCGGCGCCGAGGCGGAGTTGCGGAGCCGGCACGACGTGGTCTCCCGGATCGGGGCCAGCGAGCCAGACCTCGCCGAGGCCGCGCGCGACCGCCATGCGATCGTCTTCCGCAGCGGCGTGAGCCTCGGGGCTCCGGTGCTCCATGCGCCGGATCTCCGGCTCCTCGTCCGGGCCGGCTCGGGGCTGGACAACCTCGACATGCAGACAGTCAGCGCCCGGGGCATCGAGCTGCGACGCGTCCCCGGCCCAGGTGCCCAGGCGGTCGCCGAGCTGACGTTCGCGCACCTGCTGGCGCTGGCCCGGCAGCTGCCACGGGCCGACCGGCTGCTGCGCGAGGGCCACTGGGCCAAGGGCGAGCTCGACGCCTACAACCTCCACGGCAAGACGCTCGGCGTGATCGGGCTGGGTTCGATCGGGAGCCGCGTGGCCGAGCTCGGTCGAGCCTGGGGCATGCGGGTCATCGGCTGCGTCGACCGGCCGTCCGACCCCCGCCGGCTCGAGTTCGCCCGGCGCGGCATCGAGCTCCTGGCCGACTGCGGCGACGTCCTCGAGCAGGCCGACTTCGTCACGATCCACGTGCCGCTGGTCCCGTCGACGCGCGGCCTCATCGGCTCCGCCGAGCTGGCCCGGATGAAGCCGACAGCCTTCCTCGTCAACATGGCCCGGGGCGGCGTGGTCGACGAGGGGGCCCTGCTGACGGCACTGACCGAGGGCCGGCTCGCCGGCGCCGGCCTCGACACCCACGTTCGCGAAGGCGAGGGCGCCGACTCGCCCCTGGCGTCCCTGCCCAACGTCACCCTCACACCCCACATCGGCGCGGCGACGATCGCCGCCCAGCGCGAGATCGGCCGCCAGGTCGTGGCGATCGTCGACGGTTTCAGCCGCGAGCATTCGCTGTGACGACCGCGACCGCGAAGCGGCAGGCCCTCCGCGAGGCGATGGCGAGCGACCGTGGCGCGCTGGCCATCGGCGCCCATGACGCCCTCACCGGCCTGCTCGCCGGCCGCTACGGTTTCGACGCGGTATGGGTCAGCGGGCTGGCCGTGGCGACGACCGTCCACGCCCTGCCCGACATCAACCTGACGACCCACACCGAGACGCTCGAGGCCGCGGTCCGGATCGATCGCGCGACCGAGCTGCCGGTCATCGCCGACTGCGACAATGGCTTCGGGGCCCTCAACAACGTGGTCCGGACCGTCCGCGAGTTCGATGCCGCCGGGATCGCTGCGGTCTCGATCGAGGACAACCTGTTCCCAAAGCGCAACAGCCTCATGGGGTCCGACACCCGTCGCGAGCTCATCCCGCTCGCGGAGCAGGCCCGCCGCCTGCGGGCCGCGAAGGGGGCCCAGCCGAGCACCGACTTCATGGTCATCGCCCGGGTCGAGTCGCTCATCGCCGGCGAGGGCGTGGAGATGGCCTGCCGCCGGGCGGATGCGTATGTCGAGGCGGGCGTCGACGCCATCCTGATCCACTCGCGGGACAAGACCCTGGCCGAGATCGAGGGCTTCCTGGCGAGCTGGTCGGGGCTCGGCAGCGTGCCGCTCGTCGCCGTGCCCACGCTCTTCCCGACGTTCACCCGCGAGCAGCTCCGCGAGAAGGGCTTCAACCTCGTGATCCTCGCCAACCAGCCGATGCGCGCCGCGGTCAAGGCCGTCGAGGAGACGCTGGCCACGCTGGCCAGCGAGCGGCGCGCCTCCGCCGTCGACCCCCACATCGCGACCGTCGAGCACCTCTTCGACCTCGTCGGCACGCGCGAGGCGATCGCGGCGGAGGACGATGCGCGGGTCTGACGAGACGCCACCCGCGGTCGTCGTCGGGCTCGACTGCGTCACCGGCCTGCAGGCGACCCGGCTGCTGGCCGACCGCGGTGTGCCCGTCATCGGGATCGCCGCCAACCCCCGCCACTTCTGCGCCCGCAGCCGGGTCCCCATTCGAAAGCTGGCGGCGCCGACGCAGGGCGAGGGGCTCGTCGCTGCCCTGCGGAGACTCGGGTCCGCGCTCCCGGGGGCCGGTCCGGCCTTCCTCCTGCCCTGCACCGACGCCGCCGTCCTGACCGTCTCCCGCGAGCGTGAGCGCCTCGCGGATCAATACCGATTCGTCCTGCCCCCGCATCCGGTGGTCGAGCGCCTCATGGACAAGCTCGGCTTCGCGGAGCATGCGATGGCCAGCGGGCTGCCGATCCCGCCGACGGCGATCCTTCGAAGCCGGGCCGACGCCCGGTACGCCGCCGCGCGGCTGGAGTTCCCGGTCGTCCTCAAACCCGGGCTCAAGACCCCCGAGTGGCTCGCCCGGAGCCCCTCGAAGGTGATCCGGGTCGAAGGCCCTGGCGCCCTGTTGCAAACCTACGATCGGGTGGCCCGCTGGACGCCGGCCCTCATCGCCCAGTCCTGGGTCGATGGCGGCGAGGACGAGCTCTACTCCTGCAACGCCTACTTCGACCGCCGCGGCGAGCCGCAGGTCACGTTCGTGGCCCGCAAGATCCGGCAGTGGCCGCCCGAGACGGGCACCAGCAGCCTCGGGATCGAGGTCCGTGACGAAACCGTCCTCGCGACCTCGCTCGAGCTGTTCACCGGGATCGGCTATCGCGGCCTCGCGTACCTCGAGATGAAGCACGACCCGAAGCGTGGCCGGTACGCGATGATCGAGGCCAACGTCGGGCGCCCGACGGGTCGCTCGGCCATCGCCGAGCGGGGTGGAGTCGAGCTCCTCCTGACGGCCTACCGCGATGCCCTCGACCTGTCCCTGCCGGCCGCCCGCGAGCAGCGCTACCGCGGCGTGAAGTGGATCTACTGGCGCCACGATCTCCAGGCCGCCGCCGTGGCCCTGCGCCACGGTCGATTGACGCCACGCGAGTGGTGGCGGTCGGTCCAGGGTCCCTCGATCGAGGCGGTCGCCTCGCTGCGCGACCCGCGGCCGATGCTCGCCGAGCTGGCGCATCTCGCCGAGGCGGGCTCGCGGGCGCTGCGCCGGCGACTCCGCGGAGCTGTTCCTAGCGAGCGTCCCCGTACAGCCAGTCGGTGTAGCCGAACGCCCGGCCGTACTCGGCGGGGACCGTCGGGTAGTCCGTGCCGTAGCGGCGGTTGAGCAGCCACGGGACGTGGTACTGGACGCGGCCCGGGTTCCAACCAGGGCCGCCCGCCGCCTCCGAGCGGCTGATGAAGTCGGCCATCCGGCGAAGCGCCTGGTCGCTGGCCTCGTAGACGTCCGGGTAGCCATTGCGGTATAGGAGCTCGGCCTGGAGCGTGTACCCGGCGAGCGTCTCGAGGGTGTACATCACCCCCGTCGCCGAGGGCGATCCCGGCTCACTGCCGCGGCCACGGCTGATGTCGGCGGGCACCGCCCCATCGAGATTCGCACCGGCCCGCTCGCAGGCTCCATTCACGGGCGTGAACCCGGCCCGTGACGGGTCGCAGGCCCATGGCCTGGCGCCTCGCGGGAGGCGGTCCTTCTGGCCGTTGAACCCGTCCCAGGCGCGTCGGTCGCCGAGGAAGCCGCGGACCGTCTCGACCGCGTCACGCACGTCCCGGCCGAGATACAGGCTCGCCGCGATCCGCGTCGCGCCGGCCCAAGCGCCCCAGTTGTTCGAGGAGTCGTCGTGGGTCGCCACGACCCGGTTCCAGCGCGTATGGCGACCGATCGGCTCCGTCAGCAGGCGCTCGAGGAACCGGCGGAAGGCCGCATCGTCGGGGCCATCGAGATCGATGAAGTCCGCCGCAAGGACCCAGCCCGCCGTCTGCCGGAGCGGACCCAGGCCAGATCGAAGCCTCGGCTCCTCGAACGTCGGGATGACGGCCATGATCGCGTCGCGGGCCTTGTCCCGCATGACCGGGTCGCCGGTCCGCGCGTAGACCAACGCCGCCGCGAGCGCCAGGGTGTCGGTTTGGCTGTCCTGGTCGTTGATGTCCGGCGGCGGCCAGGCCGAGTTCGCGGTCTCGACGACGTAGCGCCACGCGCTCCCGGTGACCGGCAATGCCTGGAGCTCGGCGCGCGGCATCAGCAGGTAGTCGGGCGGCGGCTGCGTCGGCGCCTGGCTGGCGGTCGGCGAGGGCGCGCCCGAGGGCAGGGGCGCCACGCTCGGGACCGGGCGCTCGGCCGGACCGTCGCTGAGCGCCGCCGGGTTGGCCACGATCAGGAGGGCGGCCGCGACGAAGGTTGCAGCCAGTCGAATCCCGACCTCGACCATGGGGCTCATCGAGCCGGGCCCCGGCCGATCGATTGCCGCCGGCCGCGACCGGAGCTGGGTGGGAGTGGAGGCGACGAGCGGATTCGAACCGCTGAATAGAGGTTTTGCAGACCTCCGTGTTGAACCACTTCACCACGTCGCCTCGGCGGTTCGCGGCGATTCTGCCATACCACCGGACCGGGCCGCCCCCGAGCGGATGTTGCCCCTCGAGGATTCGAACCTCGGTTAACGGATCCAAAGTCCGCTGTCCTACCACTAGACGAAGGGGCACCGGGTGCCGTCCGCAGGGTAGCGGTAGTCTGGCTCCCTGGGTCGCCGCGCGCCGCTGCCACGATCAGTGACATTCCCCATCTCCGGCGTCGGTGAACGCCGGCCCGGCCACTTCGCGGAACTCGAACCGGTACGAGTCCGGCCGCAGCTCCAGGTACAGCACCCCGAAGACGCCCGATGCCCGCACGAGGCTGTTCGGGGCTGGCGAGCCGAACGTGACCGGCTTCGCGCCGCCGGTGCCGGCCACGATGTGGACGAGGCCGCGCTCGGGGTCTGCCTCGCCCTCGGGATCCTGCGGCGCGAACCGCTCATAGGCGTGGACGCTCCCCGACAGCACCAGCTCGGCGCCGGCGTCGTACAGGAGCGTCGCGGCATCGACCATCGACGCCGCGCCGCGGTGCGGGCCGGAGGTGAACAGCGGGTGGTGCCACATCGCGAGGACGCATCGCCGGGCCTCCGCCGTCAGGTCCTCGCTCAGCCACTGCCACTGCGCCGAGCCTCGGCCGCAGCCGCCGACCTTGCTGCAGTTGCTGTTGAGGACGTACACCCGCCACGCCCCCGCGTCGTAGGCGTAGTAGCCCTTGTCCGCCGGCCCGGCCGCCTTGCCGAAGTACCGGAAGTAGTCCTTCGCCCCGAAGGCCTGGTACTCGTTGTCGCCGATGGTCGGCCGGGTCCGCTCCTTGATCGACGGCCGGCCCCACGACGGTCCATAGCACTCCTCGAAGTCGCCCGCGGTTCCACCCTCGTTGGCGTTGTCACCGAGCGTGAAGACGATGCCCGGGATCGACTCGACGAGGTCGGCGGTCAGCGAGTCCTCGTAGCGGTCGCAGGCCGAGATGTCGCCCGCTCCGACGAGCACGCCGACATCCTCTGCGGCAGGGCTCGGGGAGGGTGACGGGCCAGGGGAGGGCGAGATGCTCGATGGTCCGGGCTGGCCGCCGCCCGGGCTCCCCGAGGGCGCAGCCGGCCCGCCACCCAGGCCGAGCATCGGAAGTGGCGTGTTGGCAATCGTCGCGGTGATCGCGCCCGCCATGAAGGCGATGCCCAGCACGAAGACACCGACGAGGATCCGCTTCGCGAGGCGCACCGCCGGAAACCTAGCAGCCGCCCCGTCGCGGGCCGATGTGCAGCCCGCGGCCGAGGCGTGACCGGAGCCTTGCAACCGTCGCCGTGATCCGCAGGCGAGCGGCGACACCGGGGCAAAAGAATGGAGCGGAAGACGGGACTCGAACCCGCGACCCTCACCTTGGCAAGGTGATGCTCTACCAACTGAGCCACTTCCGCTCGGTGCCGCGCAGCGCCGGTGTTGTTGGTGCCGAGAGCCAGATTCGAACTGGCGACACCGCGATTTTCAGTCGCGTGCTCTACCAACTGAGCTATCTCGGCCCGGCGAGACCCTCGAGCCCGATGGGCCGACGGCGAGGCGGAGGATAGCACGGGCCCCGGGGAGGCCTCAATCGGTCGGGCGCCCGACGCCCGCCCGTCGGAGGTGTCAATCGAGCCCCGCGAGGGCCCGAACCTCCTGCGGCTGGAGCGGCGCCTCCCCAGTCAGCTCGCGAAGCCGGTTGATGCGGTCGACGATCGCCGGATGCGTCGAGAACATCGAGCTCGAACGGTCCTCGAACTTCTTGATCGGGTTCGTGAAGTAGAGGTGCTGGGTGGCCCGGTTGGCGACCTCGAGGACCTCCTTGTCGCTGGAGATCTTGGCCAGGGCTCGTTCCAGGCCGTAGGGGTTGCGGGTGATCTCGACCGACGAGGCGTCGGCCAGGTACTCCCGCTGCCGACTCACGGCGAGCTGGACGAAGCGGGCGACGATCGGCGCGAGGATCGCGAGGACGATCGCGATCACGAACATGATCACGGCCAGGCCGCCGCCACCGCCCCGGTCGCGCGAGCCGCCGCGGCGGCCGCCACCCCAGAAGGTGAAGCGCAGGAAGAAGTCGGCCATCAGGGCGATCGAGCCGACGAGCACGGCCACCAGCAGGGCGAACCGGATGTCGAAGTTCCGGACGTGCGACAGCTCGTGCCCGATGACCCCTTGGAGCTCCTCCCGATCGAGCTTCTGGAGGAGCCCGGTCGTGATGGCAACCGAGGCGTGCTGCGGGTCGCGGCCGGTGGCAAAGGCGTTGGGGGCGGTGTCCTCGATGATGTAGACCTTGGGCATCGGCGTGCCGGCCGCGAGCGACTGCTCGCGGACGACGTTCATCAGCTGCGGCGCCTGTTCCTGGCTGACCTCGCGGGCGCCGGAGCTGGCGAGGACGAGCTTGTCGCCGGCGAAGTACGAGCCGGCCGACATCAGGAGGGCCAGGATGACCGCCCCGATCGTGACGTACAGGCCGCCCTCGACCGCGCCGCTGGTCCCGTAGCCGATCGCGAAGCCGAGCGCGGCGAGGAGCGCCACGACGACGAGCACGAGCAGCAGCGAGTTGCGGCGATTTGCCGCCTGCTGGGCGAAGAACGAGGTGCGAGTCTGCATCGGCGTCCGCCCGCGATCCGGCGAGCCGTTCCCGGCCGGCCGGTCGCGCTGCGGCTAGGAGCTCAGGCTGAGGTCGACCGTCGGCGGCGTGGCGGCCTCGATCTCGGCCTCGAAGAACTCGCGCTGGGTGAAGCCGAACATCCCGGCCAGGAGGTTGTTCGGGAAGACCTGGATCGAGTTGTTGTAGTCGAGGACGCTGGCGTTGTAGTGCTGGCGGCTGAACGAGATCTGGTTCTCGGTCGTCGTCAGCTCCTCCTGGAGCGACAGGACGTTCTGGTTGGCCTTCAGCTCGGGGTAGTTCTCGACGACCGCGAACAGCGAGCGCAGCGCGCCGGTCAGCATGTTCTCGGCCTGGGACTGCTGGGCGACACTGCCCTGGGCGCCGGCCGCGACCGCGTTGGCCCGGGCCTCGGTCACCTGGGTCAGGACGTTCTGCTCGAACTGCATGTAGCCCTTGACCGCGTTGATCAAATTCGGGATGAGGTCGTGCCGTCGCTTGAGCTGGACCTGGATCTGGCCGAGCGCCTCCTCGATCCGGTTTCGCTTCTGAACGAGCGAGTTGTAGATGCCGATCACGAAGGCGACGATCACGCCGACGACGATCAGCAGGATGATCCATTCCATGGATTACAGCCCTCCACGACGGGCCGCGGAGTGGCGCGGCGCCCGACCCCACCAGTCTATCGCGAGCGTGGTGGGCGGTGAGGGACTCGAACCCCCGACATCCTCGGTGTAAGCGAGGCGCTCTGACCGGACTGAGCTAACCGCCCGCGCCAGCCTATCGCAGGGGCCGCTGGAGATGGGCACAGCCTCGGGCAGCGGCCTCAGACGGTCGCTGGCGCCGATCAGGCTGACGGCGTGGGAGGGAGTGGTGCCCAGGCCGGGACTTGAACCCGGATGAGTTGCCTCATACGCCCCTCAAACGTACGCGTATACCAATTCCGCCACCTGGGCATCAGGTGTCTCGCCGAGCAGCTGACGGGTCGAGAGGGACTGAGGTGGATGGTACCGAGGAAGGGATTTGAACCCTTACGCCCTTGCGGACACTAGCTCCTGAAGCTAGCGCGTCTGCCGTTCCGCCACCTCGGCACGGACCCATCGGGCCGGATTCGCAACTGCTCACCGGCCGTCGGCGAGGCGCCATGTTAGCACATCCCAGTAGCGCTCCCAGGAGCCTCCGATGGCCCGTCGGGCCGGTCCCGAGACGCTGTCCCGAAGCACCAGGTACTCGTCCCGGAACGCCAGCGGGAGCATGTAGGCGTTCGCGGCCAGCCGCTCCTGGAGCGCCTTATAGGCGGCCGCTCGATCCTCGGGCTGGAGGCTCATCCGGGCGGCTTCGAGGAGCTTGTCGAGCTCGGGATCCTGGAGCCCGGCAACGTTCGAACCACCGCTCCGGGTCTGGGATGCCGCGAGCAGCGGATAGAGGTCCGGATCGAGCCCCAGGCCCAGCGGCACGACAGCGACCTGGAACTCGCCGGTCGCGAGGCGCTGACCCAGGAGCTCGGCCGCCGGCAATGGCACGAGTCGAGCCGCCAGGCCGATCGCCCGCCAGGCCTCGGTGACGCCAGCTCCGAAGGCGTACGCGACCGGGTTGGCCGACGCTTCGGGACACAGGACATCGATCATGATGGGATCGTCGGCGCCCTTCGGCGTCCAGCTGCCCTCGCCCTCCTTCCAACCGGCGTCCGAGAGGCCGGCCCGAGCGTCATCGGGGGCGTACGCGATCCGCGGTGAGGCCGCGCTGTCGAAGACCGGCGAGCTCGGTGGGATCAGCGAATCGGCCCGCACCCCGAGCCCGGCCAGGGGGCCGGCGACGAGGGCGTCGCGGTCGATGGCCGCCAGCATCGCCGTTCGAACCTTGGGATCGAGGAACTGGCTCGTCGAAGCGCGCAGGTCCAGCACGACCGCCAGCAGAGTCGTGCCCGGGTAGCGCACCAGCCGCGCGTCCGGTGCCGCGGCGAACGCCTTGGCGTCGGCCGGCGACAGCCCGGACACACCGTCGAGCAGGCCTCGCTCCCAGTCGCGCCGGAGGATCTCGACGTCGTCGTACCAGCGAAGCTCGATCGACGGCAGGTACGGGATCGCGGCGTCGGGCCGAGCCGTCGGGGCGGGTGTCCGGAACGAGTCGGTGGGGGCCGGGGTGGTCGCCGGCCGGCCGCCGCCGCCCGGCGTGTTGGGCTCGATCACACCGGTTGCGACCAGCTGGGCTCGCACGGCATCGAGCGAGGCCAGCCGGAACGGGCCGGACGTCACCGGGAAGCTCCCGAACTCGCTGTCCGGGAGCTCGGCCGGCGGCACGCCGCCGAGAACGTGGACCGGGGCGATCGGCTGGGTGGCCGCCTGCGGGAAGTCGCCGAGCGGCACCGACAGCCGGAGCGCGACCGTCAGCGGGTCGATGACCTCGGCCGTGACGTCCCGCCACGACTCACCGCCGGGCCCGGTGTAGTCGGGGTCGCTCAGGACGCTGACCGTGAACGCGACGTCCTCGGCCGTGATCGGCTCGCCATCCTCCCAGCGTTGGTCGGGTCGGAGATGGAAGAGCCACGTCCGGCCATCGTCGCGCGGCTCCCAGCGCGCGGCCAGGTCGGGCAGCAGGGTGTCACCCGGGCCGAGCCGAACGAGCCCCCGGAACAGCAGCGCAACCAGTGCCCGGTCCGCCGGGGTCCAGGCGCCAAAGGGGTTGGCGCGGGTCGCTCGGCCCAGGACGCCTTCGACGTAGCCACGGGCGACCGGGACGTCCGCGGTGGGTTCGAGGGCCTGGCCCTGCGGTTCGATCGCCTGGCCGATCGCGACCGACGACAGGGCAACCAGGGCCACGGCCAGGACGGCGACAAGGATCCGATCGCGACCGCTCATCGCGCCGCCATCTCGGGGGCGCGCCGGCTCAGCCGACGAGGACGTAGGAGGCGAGCGAGAACACCCCGAACAGGACGATGAGGACGATGGTGAACTGCCACAGCCGTCGTTCGATCCCGCGTCGACTCCGGTAGACCGCCGAATCGCCGCCGAACGTTCCGCCCAGGCCCGACCCACGGGCCTGGAGCAGGATCGCGAAGATCAGGGCGACGGCGACGATCAGCTGGCCGATCGCCAGCGGCGCGGGCATGGTCCGGGTGCCTCCTGTTGCAGCAGCGGCGGATGGTAGCAGGTCAATCGGCCAGGAGGCTCCGGCCGGCCATCCCGGGCCAGCGCGGCAGGCCGGCCAGCTCCACGATCGTCGGGGCCACGTCGGCGAGGACGCCGTCGCGAAGCCGGCGGCCATCGACGGCCCGGCCGGCGATGACGATCGGGACGGGATTGAGTGAGTGGGCGGTGATCGGGCTGCCCTCCGGGGTCCGCATCTCATCGGCGTTGCCGTGGTCGGCGGTGACGATCAGGAGCGGGTTGCGTGGCGATCCCGCCTCCCGCCGCTTGCCCCCCGCGAGGTCCAGGCCGAGGGCCTCGACGATCCGTCCCAGGCAGGCGTCGACGGCCTCGACGGCCCGCACGGTCGCCTCCCAGGCACCGGTGTGGCCGACCATGTCGGGGTTCGCGAAGTTGGCCACGATCGCGTCGTACTCGTCGTCTCGGACGGCCTCGACGATGGCATCGGCGATGCCGGCCGCGCTCATCTCCGGCTGGAGGTCGTACGTCGCGACCTTGGGGCTGGGCACGAGCAGCCGATCCTCGCCGGGGAACGGCGCCTCGCGGCCGCCGTTGAGGAAGTAGGTCACGTGGGCGTACTTCTCGGTCTCGGCGACGTGGAACTGTCGCCAGCCGGCCTTCGAGAACGCCTCCGCCAGGGAGGCCACGATCTCGGGCGGGAAGGCCACTCGAACCGGCAGGTCAGCCTCGTACTCGGTCATCGTGACGACGAACAGGTCGGCCGGCGCCGGTCGACCGGCGGGGGACGTTCGATCGAAGGGTTCGAACGATGGGTCGGCCAGGGCATGGGTCAGCTGGCGGGCCCGATCGGCCCGGAAGTTGACGTGGACGATGGGATCTCCGTCCCGGAGCGTGCCATCCACGCCCTCGACGACCGTGGGCAGGACGAACTCGTCGCCCTCGCCGCGGTCGTACGCGGCCTGGACCGCGGCCGTCGCGCTCGGAGCCCGCTCCCCCTCGCCGTGGACGATGGCGTCGTAGCCGCGCTCGGTCCGCTCCCAGCGCTTGTCCCGGTCCATGGCGTAGTAGCGACCGCCGACGCTGGCAATCCGGGCGTCCGGGTGGGCGGCCGCGAGCGCGGTCTCGAGCGCCGGCACGAACTCGATCGCTGAGCGCGGCGGGGTGTCGCGGCCGTCGAGGAGGGCGTGAACACGGATCGAGGGCACGCCGAGGCGCGCCGCGAGCTCCACCAGGGCGACCAGGTGACGATCGTTGGCGTGGACGCCGCCCGGACCGACGAGCCCGACGGTGTGGAGCCGCCCGCGGCCCTCGATCGCGTGGCGGCAGGCGGCGACGAGCGCCTCGTTCTCGAAGAACGAGCCATCGGCGATGGCCGCGTCGATCCGCGGCAGGTCCTGCAGGACCGGCTTGCCGGCCCCGATGTTGAGGTGGCCGACCTCGGAGTTGCCCATCTGCCCCGCCGGCAGGCCGACGGCCTCGCCCGAGGCCTGCAGGACGGCATTCGGCCAGCGCGCCAGCAGGCCCCGCCAGACGGGCATCTGGGCGACCCGGATGGCGTCGGCGTCGGGTCTCGGGCCGACCCCGAAGCCGTCGAGGATGATGAGGACGATCGGGCGGGGCGGGGTCGTCGGCGACACGCTCGGCGCTGTCGGGGCAGGCCGGCACGGGCCGGTTGGCTGCGGACGAGCCGGGCTGCCCCGTGGCAGCCAGACGCGCCGCGGCGGTCATGCCCGCCCGGGCCACGATGCCGGCCATCTCGTCGGGCTTGAGCGAGGCGCCGCCGACGAGCGCGCCGTCGATCGAGGGCTCGGTCATGAACTCGTCGATCGTCGTGCTCGTCACCGAGCCGCCGTAGAGGATCGGCACCGTCTCGCCACCCTCGGGCAAGCCAAGATCGGCGAGCGCCGCGCGGATGGCGCCGGCCATCTCGGCCGCGTCCGAGCCCCGGGCCGTTCGGCCGGTCCCGATGGCCCAGACGGGTTCGTAGGCGATCGTGAGCCACGGCTCGGCGACATCGTCGGGGGCTTGCGACGGCAGCGCCAGGGCCACCGGATCGGCCTCGCGCAGGCACGTCCGGACCTGGGCATCGACGACCGCGACCGCGCGGCCGGCCTCGCGCTCGGCGAGCTGCTCGCCGACGCACAGGATCGCGTGCAGCTGGTGGGCGCGCGCCGCGAGCACCTTGCGGCCGATCAGCTCGTCGGTCTCACCGGCATCGCGGCGCCGCTCCGAGTGGCCGACGATGACCCAGCTGGCAAGGCCCTGGAGCATCGGGCCCGAGACGAACCCCGTGAAGGCCCCGAACGCCTCGGGATGGAGGTCCTGGGCGCCGACCGCGACACCGCGGCCGTCGGGTGCCGCGACGTCCGCCGCGGCGAGCGCATCGCGAACCGCCGCCAGGCTGGTGAAGGGCGGACACAGGACCCGGGTCACTCCCGCGACCCGGGTTCGGGAGCCGATCGTCGTCGCCAGCTCGCCGGCGTCGGCCGGCGTCGTGTGCATCTTCCAGTTGCCGGCGATGATCACGGGTCGCATCACCCGCGAATCATGCCAGCGTTCGGCCCGCTCCTCCCGCGCCGACTCGTTCCGCCGCCTCGTCGGGCGAGTGAAGTGCCAGGCGCTCGATCCGATCGAACGCCCGCTGGACCGCCGACCGGTGCAGCCCCAGGCGCTCCGCGAGCTCGGTCAGCGTGGCCTCGGGCGTGTCGCGCCGGGCAGCGGCGACGGCCCGGACCGTCGGACCCTCCTCCGCCAGGCGGCCCTCGGCCGTCAGCGATGCGATCGCCTCCAGCTGGCGCGTCGAGGCGGCCACGGTTCGTTCGACGTTGGCTGACTCGGCGTTGAGGATCCGGTTCAGCTCGCCGCGCAGCGATCGGGCGACCTGGCGGGCCTCGATCTCGAGGAGCGTCGGGCCGGCGCCGATCCGGCGCAGGAACAGGTCGACTGTCTCGGCGCTCTTCCACGTGACCACGCCGAGGCCGCGCCGAACGCGCCAGCTCGCCGGGAGCCCGGCGTCGGCCAGTCGCTCGGCGAGCCGCGTCGCCTCGGCGGCGGGGACGACGAACTCCAGGTGCGTGCGACCAGCGGCGAGGCTCAGCGAGCCGCGGGACAGGAACACGCCCCGGAGCCACGCCATCCGGCAATGCTCCGGGCGCGAGGCCCAGTCGAACCCACCGCCGAGCCCGTCCGGGCCAGCCTCGGGCCGGCCGAGCCGGACCGCCAGCCGCGCGAGCATCGGGTCGTGCTCGCGGCCGGCGAGGTCCAGGCCTGCCCGCTCCGCGTCGCGGTCGCAGGGCCGAGACGGATCGATCGCCGCGAGCTCGGCCCGGAGCGCGAGGACCAGGTCGCGTTCGGCCCCGGTCACGCCGTCCTGGCCACCCGATCCCGCCGCAGTCCCTGCGCCTCCCGCTCGTACGCTCGCAGGATCGCCGCTGCCAGGCGGGTCGAATCGTGGTGGTGTGGCTGCTCGTCGCTCGCGATCGTGTCGGTCAGCAGGCGCGGCACCGGCTCGGCCGCGGGCGGCCAGCGCAGGGCAACGGCGTCGGCCGGCCACTCCGACGGCTCGCCCTCGAACCGATCGTTGACCAGGACGAGGTCGACGATCCCCGGTGCCGTGTGGGCCAGCAGCGCCTCGACGTGATCGGCCGCGTCGTAGCCCTCGGTCTCACCGAGCTGCGTCGCGACGTTGCAGACGTAAATCCGCATCCCGGGCGACGCGGCCACGGCCTCCCGGATGGCGGGGATCAAGAGGACGGGTAGGACGCTCGTGTAGAGGCTGCCCGGGCCCAGGACGACGATGTCCGCCTCGCGAATGGCCGCCAGGGCGTCGGGCGAGGCCGGCACCGTCGGCGGGTCGATCCAGACCTTGCGGATCTCGGGCGTGCGCGTGACCGTCGACTGTCCGCGGACGACGACGCCGTCGTCGGTGCGGGCCATCAGCGTGATGGGCGTGGCCGAGGCGGGCATGACCTTGCCGCGCACCGCCAGGACGTGGTTCATCCGCCGCACGCCCTCCTCGAAATCGCCGCCCTCGAGAGCGGTCAGCGCGGCCAGGAGGAGATTGCCCATGGCGTGCCCGCCGAGCCCGCCGGGCTCGGTCTCGACCGGGCCGTCGAGCGGTCGAATGCCACCCGGGAAGCGGTACCCGAGGAGCTCGGCCATCAACGGCTCCGCGTCGGCCAGCGCGGCGATGCAGGCCCGGATGTCGCCCACGGGCGGGATGCCGAGCTCCTCCCGGAGCGCGCCCGACGAGCCGCCGTCGTCGGCCACGGTGACGATCGCGGTCAGGTTGCTGGTGTGCTCCTTCATGCCCCGCAGCAGCGTCGACAGGCCGGTTCCGCCGCCGATCGCCACGACCCGTGGTCCGCGCGCCAGCATCCGCTTCTGGAAGATGACGTCGGCCAGCGGCCGCTCCCCGTCGTCGGCCCGCAACGGCTCCGTCAGGGCCCTGGCCAACCGCCAGGCCCCGAACCCCACGACCACCAGGCCGATCGTCCCGACGACGAGCCCACGCAGCGGGAACGGCAGGAACTGCAGCGTGATCGTGTCGAGCACGAGCTCCGTGAGCCCGCCCGGCTGGAGGTCGCGCGTCACCTGGCGGATGGTGTGGGCCACCCCGAGGGCCATCAGCAGCAGGCCACCGAAGACGACGAGCAGCCAGCGCTTGACGCCGATCCCCGGCTGGAGCCAGCGCCGCAGGTTCATCCGCGCTCCAGCTCCCGGTGGAACACCTCGCCCGGGCCGTGGCCCTGCTCGCGCAGCCACGTGGCAAGCTGCTCGGCGAGGACGATCGACCGGTGACGGCCACCGGTGCAGCCGATGCCGATCGTGAGCCGGCTCTTGCCCTCTTCGACGAAGGCCGGAATCCCGAACTCGAGGAACTGCTCGACGTGGTCGAGGAACTCCCGGGCCCCCGGCTGGCTCATCACGTAGTCACGGACGGGTGGGGTGAGCCCGGAGTGATCCCGCAGCTCGGGCACGTAGTACGGGTTCTGGAGGAACCGGGTGTCGAAGACGAGATC
The DNA here is from genome assembly GCA_012026785.1 of Chloroflexota bacterium. Classification (GTDB taxonomy): domain Bacteria; phylum Chloroflexota; class Limnocylindria; order Limnocylindrales; family CSP1-4; genus UBA5189. The sequence goes on from VEOW01000244.1 coordinate 28,247, forward strand.
GGCCTCGAGCGGGATGCCGAACTTGTAGCCGAAGGAGATGATCTGGATCGTCATCCGGCCTGGCTCGGCCTCGCCCAGCCGGCTGAACAGCCGCTCTCGGAGGTCGCGCAGCGGCAGCTCCGAGGTGTCGAGGACGACATCGGCCTCCGCGCGGATCGGGTCGAGCATCCGGCGCTCGAGCTGGATGGCGCGCTGCATGCCGCGACCGTCGGACAGGGGGTGGCGGTGGCGCGTCTCGGAGAAGCGCCGGATCAGGACCTCGTCGCTCGCCTCGAGGAAGAACACCTGGGGTCGGATGCCGCGGCCCTCGAGGGCGCCGCGGACCGCCCGGTAGGCCGTCTCGACGTCGCCGGACCGGACGTCGAGCACGATCGCGATCTGGGCGAAGCGCGCCGGATCGGACGCCACGAGCTCGGCCAGCTCCGGCAGCAGCTCGGCCGGCAGGTTGTCGACGACGGTGAAGGCGAGGTCCTCGAACAGCTTGGCCGCGGCGGTCTTGCCGCCTCCCGAGAGCCCGCTCAGCAGGACGACCTGCTGCCCGGTTGAGCGGCCGCCTGCAGCCGTCGGATCAGCCGGCGTGGTGGTTGCCTCCCGCCCGCTCGCCATGGCGGCAGTCTACCGGCCCCTAGCGGCCGGTCCGTGCGATCACGAGCGTCGTCGCCTCGAACAGGATGTACAGGGTCAGGCCCAACGCGGCCGGGCTCACGAGGTCGCCACCGGGGGTTGCGACGGCGGCGAAGACCGCGATGCCGAGGATCGCCATCCGCCGGGCCCGGCGCAGCCGCTCCGAGGTCACGATGCCGACCTTGGACAGCCCGACGAGCAGGATCGGGAACTCCATCAGGATCCCGAACGCGAGAAACAGCGTCGTCACGAAGTCGAGGTACTCGCGAATCGAGATGAGCGGCGTCAGGGTCTCGCCGACGAAGCTCAGCAGGAACTGGGCCGCGAACGGCATGACGACGTAGGCCAGCCCGACGCCAAGGGCGAAGAAGGCCAGGGCCGCCGGAATCCATGGCAGGATCGCGCGTCGTTCGTTGGCGGTCAGCCCAGGTGCGATGAACCGCCAGAGATGGAACAGCAGGACCGGCATCGCCAGGATGATCCCGGCCACGATCGAGATCCGAAGCTTGATCGCGAAAGCGTCACCGATCGACGTCACGATGACCGGCAGGTCAGGTGGCAGGGGCGCGCGAAGGACGGCGATGATCGGGTCGGCGAGCGCGAAGCCGATCGACGCGCCAAGCCCGATCGCGAGGGCACTCCAGATCAGGCGCGTGCGCAGCTCGGCGAGGTGATCGACGAGCGGCATCACCCGTTCGTCGACGGTCGTCGAAGGCTCCGACACTCGGTCGACGGCGGTCATGGGCGCGCGCCGAACCTGGCGGTCACGCCCAACCTGGCGGTCACGTCGAGGCGGGAGCCGCGCGGTGGCGGCACCGGACGGCGACTATGACGAGGCGGAGCCGTGCTGCTGCTCGCCGGATGCTGCCGCGGCTGCCGGCTCACCGTCGTCGAGCCGGTTCGGCTCGGTCGAGCCCTGGATCTGGTTCGGAGCCGGCGCAGGCGCGGAGTCGGGCGTCGAGGCCTGGCTCGACGTCGAGGCCTGGCTCGTCGACGACTGGCTCGTTGTCGAGGCGGGCGGCTCCAGCGAGGCGGCGTCCTTCACGTCCGTGGCAGCCTTGCGGAACTCGCGGACGCTCTTGCCGAGCGACGACGCGACCTCGGGCAGCCGTCCCGGGCCGAGGATGATCAGCGCGATCACCAGGATCAGGATCAGCTCGCCGGGGCCGATGTTGGGGAATGGCATGCGTGAGGGTCCTCGGGCGCGGCCGGATCGGGGCCGGCCGGGCATCGATCAGCGTAGCACAGGGAGCCTGGCGGACCAGTCACGGGCGGCCTCTGCGAGCGCCTCGCCGAGATCGGCCGGCACCCCTGTCGCGGCAGCCCGGGCGATGCCCCGGGACACGTTGACGAGCAGCCCGCCGCCGGGCCGTTCCCCGGCCGGCGGGGCAGCCGCCGGTCCGTCCGCCAGGACCGTCTCGAGCTCGCCGCCCTGGGCGCCGAGGCCGGGCACGAGGAACGCCAGGCCGGGCGCGATCCGCCGGGCCGCGGCCAGCTCGGAAGGGGCCGTCGCGCCGACGACGAGGCCGACCGTCCCACCCGGGCCCCAGCCGCTCGCGGCCCGCGCAACCCGAGCCCACAGCGGCGCGGCGGGAGCACCATCTGTCGCGGCCACGGCCAGGCCCTGCAGCTCGCCCGCGCCCGGGTTCGAGGTCCGGCACAGGACGTAGGCGAAGCGATCGGCTCGCTCGAGCAGCGGCGCCAGCCCCTCCGAGCCGACGTACGGGTTGACGGTGATCGCGTCCGCGCCGAGGGCGTCGAACAGCGCGACCGCCTGCTTGGCCGTCGTCGAGGCGATGTCGCCGCGCTTGGCGTCCATGACCACCGGCAGATCGTCGGGGACCCGGCTCCGCAATCGCTCCAGCGCCGCCAGCCCGGCCGAGCCGTGGGCCTCGAAGAACGCCAGGTTCGGCTTGATCGCCGCGGCGACCGGCGCGGCCGCCTCGAGGAGGAGCGCGGCAAAGCGCTCCACGCCGTCGAGATCGGCGTCGAAGCCCGGTGGCAGCTCCGCGGGATCCGGATCGATCCCGACGCACAGGATCGAGCCGCCCGCCGCCGCCCGCGCCGCGAGGCGCTCCAGGTAGGGCCGGCTCGCCATCACGAGCCGGACGGAGCACCGTCGGCGGACCCCGTGGGGACCGCGCTGGACGAGAGGCCCGGTGTCGGGGTCGGGGGAGGCAGCTGATCGGCCGGGACGAACCATGCCGGGCGCGACTTCGCCTCGAGACCGGCCAGGACGGTCATCGGCAGCGGCTCGCCGAGCGTCCAGGTCGGGCCCGAGCCCTCGAGCGGGACGACCCACAGGTCGACCACCCCGTGCTGGACCTTGTAGAACGCGATCGCATCGCCGGCCGGCGACCAGACCGGGTTGAAGGACCGCTCGTCGCTCGTGATCCGCAGCACCTCGGCACCGTTGCTGGCATCGAGGATCACGACGTCGGTCCCGAAGTTGCTGGTCCGTGTCGCCGCCAGGTACTGCCCATCCGGCGACCACGACGGCGACATGTAGCCCGGCGCGGTGATGTTCGACGACCGTCCCGTCTCCAGGTTGTAGCGCCGGATGATCGGGGTGCCGCGGGCGCCCTCGCGGTCCAGGCGCACGTAGGCCAGGAACCGGCCGTCGGGGCTCCAGGTCGGATCCTGGTGGCCGAGGCCGCGGCTCTGCGGCAGCTCCGGATCGGACAGCTCGCCGGCGTCGAGATCGAGGAGCTTGACGACGATGTCGCTCCGGGTGGGGTTCGGGCCGTCGGTCACGACCGCCACGGTCGTGCCGTCGGGCGAGACCGCGGGCTGGCGCAGGAAGTACGACCACAGGTTGCCGCTCCGCCGAAACCGCCCGACGAGCAGCGCTTCGGGCGCTCCCGCGCCGTCGGCCGGCAGGCGGACGAGGCTGGGCACCTCGAGCTGGTAGGTTCGAACGATCCCGCCCGACGGCCAGCGACCCTCCTCGGCTGCCGTCCGGATGAAGTAGACGGCCTGCCCGTCGGGTGACCAGGCGGGCATCGAATCGCGTCCACCGTCGGTCAGCTGGCGCGCCTCGTCGCCGGTCTGGACCCAGATGTTCCCCGACTTGACGTACAGGATCGAGCCGGGGATGTCGGCCCGCGGATCGGTGATGACGACGTTCGAGGGGGTCGGCGTTCGAACGGGACCGCCGTCGCCATTGCCGCCGTTGCCACCGTTCCCGCCCGGGATCGTCGGCAACGAGCCGCCGAGCAGGTTGACGCTCAGGATCGCGATCAGCGCCAATCCGGCGACCGACAATGCCGGGGCGATCGGGATCGGAAGGGCGGCTGGACGACGCGTGCCCCGGGTCATCGGTCAGCCGACCGTCGCGGGCCGCGCCGCGCCCACCGGCGCCCCGGGTCCGACCGCCAGGGGGCCCTGGAGGATCATCCGTGCCTCGGGATGCAACCCCGACGGCGCGGCATCCCGGATCTCCAGCTGCAGCGATTCGAAGCCGCCGAAGCGGCGGCTCCGGAGCGCCGCAACGACGTCGATCCGATCGCCCGGGCTGACCTCGCGGGCGAGCTCCGGCCAGCCGAACGCGACACCGTCGAGGACGTCCCGGTCACGGCGAAGGACGAGCGTCGTGTGACCGCCATTTGCCTCGCGCACCCGCGTCACCTCGAGGCCCAGGACGGCGACGAGCGGCGCGGGGTTGCCGATCCCGCATGGCGCGAGCCGGGCCAGGTCGCGCTGGAGCCCGTAGTCGACCCCGAGCGCCGGAACCACGACGTCGACGATCGATTCGGGACCCCGATCGACGACCTCGCCCTGGGCGACGAGCTCCAGAAACCGGTCGCGGAAGGCCGCCCAGCGATCGGCCTCGATTTCGAACCCGGCAGCGCCGGCGTGCCCGCCGTGGCGCAGCAGGAGATCCTCGCAGGCGGCGAGGGCGTCGCCGAGGTGGACCCTGCCGTCGCTGCGGCACGACGCGCGGATGACGGAGCCGAGGTCGGCGCCGATGACCGCCGGCCGGCCGCGCTCCTCGACGAGGCGCGAGGCCACGAGCCCGACGATGCCGACCGGCCACGGGCCGCGGACGATCGTCGCCGCGGCAGCGGCGATCGCGTCCGGCGAGGTTCGAGCCTCGGCGATTGCGGCCTTCATGAGCTCGCGTCGGGTCGCGTTGGCGGTCTCCAGTGCCGCCGCGAGCCGCTCCGCCTCGATGGGATCCTCGGCCAGCAGGAGGGGCGCGGCGTCGGACGCCTCCCCCACCCGCCCGGCGGCGTTGAGCCGCGGCGCCACGCCGAAGGCCAGGGTCTCGAGGTCGACGTCGGTCCGCTCGATGCGAGCGGCCGCCAGGAGGGCCCGAAGCCCGGGCCGCGGCTCGGCCCGCAGCCGCTCCAGGCCGAGCCGGACGATCGCCCGGTTCTCGCCGAGGACGGGAGCGAGATCGGCCACGGTGCCGATCGCCGCGAGGTCGGCCAGCGCCAGGGCGGCGTCGCCGAGCAGCAGCCGGGCCAGGGTGAATGCCACGCCGCTGCCGGCCAGGCGCCGGTCCGGGTAGGCGCTGTCCAGCCGGTGCGGGTTGACGACGGCCAGCGCCGGAGGCCGCACCGCCGGGACGCGGTGATGGTCGGTGACGAGCACGTCGATCCCGCGCTCGTTGGCCGCCGCGACCTCGGTGGCACTCGATGTCCCGGTGTCGACGGTGACGATGAGGCTCGCGCCGGCGGCCGCCGCGGCCTCGACGGCCGCGTGCGACAGGCCGTGGCCCTCGTCGAGGCGGGACGGGACGTAGGGCAGCACCTCGACGCCGAGGCGTCGCAGCGCGAGCGTCATGATCGCCAGCCCGGTCAGCCCGTCGGCATCGAAGTCGCCGAAGGCCAGGATTCGCTCGCCGCGCTCTCGCGCCGCGCCGATTCTCGCGCCGAAGGCCGCGGCATCGGGCAGCAGCGCCGGGTCGTGCAGGCCGTCGCGGGCCTCGCCGAGGAACGCCTCGAGCGCCGTCGCGTCGGTGACCCCTCGCCCGGCGAGCAGTGCCGTCACCCGGATGCCGAGCCCGCGTCGGCGGGCAGCCTCCAGCAGGCCGTCGTCGAGCGAAACCGGTTCAGGGAAGCGCCAGCGCGTGCGCGGAGCGAGCACCTCGTCAGGATGACACGACGCGCTGCACCGCCGCTTACGCGGTCAGGCCGTCGCGCGACGCCGCGCCCGCGGTTGGAGCCGGCCGCGCCGCCGGTCCTCCCAGTCCTGCCAGACCACGAGCAGCGGGGCCGCGTTGAAGATCGAGGAGTAGGTGCCCGACACGACGCCGATGAGCAGGGCCAGGACGAACTCGTTGATCGCCTCGCCGCCGAACAGCAGGAGCGCGGACAGCGTGAGGACGACCGTGAAGCTGGTGGTGATGGAGCGGCCGAAGGTCTGAAGGATCGAGTGGTTGACGATCTCGGCGAAGGGCTCGCCGACGTGCCGCGCCCGGTTCTCCCGGACGCGGTCGAAGACGACGATCGTGTCGTGGACGCTGAAGCCGATGACGGTCAGCATCGCCGTCACGAACAGGCCATCGATCTGAACGCCGAAGAGCGTCCCGAGGATGGCGAAGAAGCCGATGACAACGATGACGTCGTGGAGGAGTGCCACGAGCGCGGTCGCCCCGAACTTGACGTCGCGGAAGCGCACCGTGATCCAGAGCAGGATCCCAACCGAGCCGACGAGGATCAGCAGGATCGCCTGCTGCACGAGGTCGGAGCTGACGACGGCACCGATCGAGCTCAGCTTGGCCTGCTCGACGACCGGGCCGAACCGCTCCTGGAGCCCGAGCGCGATCGCCCCGATCTCGCCCTGGGACGGGACGCGCGGATCGGCGCCGGGGAAGGCCGGGGTCGGCTCCGGCGTGGGCTCGGGCGTCGCGGTCGGGACCGGCGTCGGCGATGGGCTGGGCGTGGGCGCCGGCGACGCGTCGGGCGAGGCCGAGTCGCCCGGGCTGCCGCCGGGCGAGACGTCCGGGCTGGGGCTCGTCAGCGGGGTGGGCTCGGGGACCGGCGGGATGTCGCGCAGGTCCAGCGAGGTCATTCGGATGTCGAAGAAGCCCCGCCCGGTGCGCGTCACGACGGCGTCGGGCTGGCCGAGGTCGGCCAGCTCGGCGCGGACGTCCTCGGCCGTCACGTTCGCGTCGGCGAAGCGGATCGACCACTCGGTGCCGCCGGTGTAGTCGATCGAGAACTTCAGGCCGGCCTGGCCGCCGGTGAGCGGCGTCAGCAGGATGAACAGCAGGCCCGGGATCGTGATCAGGAGCGAGAAGGCAAAGAACCAGCGCTTCTTGCCGACGATGTCAAACACCGCGCGCCTCGCCCCGCAGCGACAGGCGGCCGCTCGGCCGGGCCGTCAGCTCGTTGGCGGCGATGCCGTACAGCCAGGCCTTCTGGGCCCAGCCCTGGGCGACGACGATCCGGAGGATCCGGCGGGTCACCGTGATGGCGGTGAACATCGAGGTCAGGACGCCGATGATCAGGACCAGCGCGAAGCCCTGGATGACCGAGCTGCCGAAGAGGAACAGGATCGAGGCCGTGATCAGGCTCGACACGTTCGAGTCGAGGATCGAGTTCCAGGCCCGGGCGAAGCCGGCTTCGATCGCCTGCGGCAGGCTCTTGCCGCGCCGAAGCTCCTCCTTCGTCCGCTCGAAGATCAGGATGTTGGCGTCGACGGCCATGCCGACGCTGAGCACGAAGCCGGCGATGCCGGCGAGCGTCAGCGTCACCGGCACGAGCCGGAAAATGGCCAGCACCAGGATCGTGTAGTAGATCAGGGCGAACGACGCGACCGCGCCCGGCATCCGGTAGTGGATCAGCATGAACAGGATCACCAGGAGGATCGCGACGCCGCCGGCGAACAGGCTCTTGGCCAGGAACTCGGCGCCGAGCGTCGGATCGATGGTGTCGCTGGCCAGCTCCTCGACCGGGAAGGGCAGGGCGCCGAAGCGCAGGACGTTGACGAGGCTGTCCGCCTCCTGCTGGGTGAAGCCGCCGATCTGCCGGCCGGAGGTGATCTGAACGGTGCCGCCGGGGATCGCATTCTGGATCACCGGTGCCGACACGACCCGCCCGTCCAGGACGATCGCGAAGAACTCGTTGATGTGGGCCGCCGTGTAGTCGGCGAACAGCTGGGAGCCGGTGGGCGTGAGCACGAAGTTGACGGTCCGCCGCCCGCGCTCGTCAGAGCCAACGTTGGCGCTGGACAACTCTCCGCCGCCGAACAGCGGCTCCTCCTCGGTCGGCAGCGGCTGGCCCTCGACGGCCTGCTGGGGCCCCGGTGCCGTGCCCGTGCCGTAGCGCTCGCGCGGCAGCGGCACGAACTCCAGCGCGCCGGTCTGGCCGACGAGCCGCCGCACGGCGTCGGTGTCGCTCTCGCCCGGCACCTCGACGACGATCCGGTCATCGCCCGAGGTCAGGACGACCGGCTCGGACACGCCGAGGGCGTTCACGCGCCGCTCGATGATCTGCTTCACGACCTCCGTGTCGGCCAGGGTCGGACGAGCGTCGCCGCGGGGCGCGACGCGGTACTCGACCTTGAGGCCGCCCTGGAGATCCAGCCCGAGCTTCGTCTCGATGACCCGATTGCCGCCGTCGGGAGCGAAGCTGGGCAGGCTCAGGTTGGGCCAGAAGTCGACGATCAGGGCAAGGATGCCCACGATGGCGATGAACAGGAGGCCGGCTCTGCGCACGAGGCGGCATGATACAGGCGCCTTGCCCCCAGCGCCGGCGAACGGAGCGCCGGATGCCACCGGACGCCATTCTGGTCATCGGCGTGCCTCGATGTTCCTCCCGGCTACCGTAACGCCAGCCTCGCCCGCGGGATCGCTGAATCCTCGTCGAAGTGTTCGCTCCGGCAACCCAACCGGCCCGGTTCGCGGCGCGCTCGCCGCATCGCCGCCCAGAAACGGCCGATCCCCGTCGGTTGGGTAGCTGCACCGAACAATCCGCCCATCTTCGACCGCACCAGGCCCGTTTCCCGTCGGTTCGGTAGCCGGGCTGAACATCCCGACCGCGAGGCCCGCGACCGCGGCGGACAGGGTGCCGCGGCGGCGGCGACCACCGCCTGCTACGCCTCGAGGTGGGCCTTGATGCGGGCAGCCAGCGCCGGCCCGATGCCGGGGACCGCCGCGATCTGCTCCACGGGCGCGTCACGAACCCGCTTCATCGAACCGAAAACTCGCAGCAGCGCGCCGCGGCGCCGCGGCCCGACGCCCGGCAGCGAATCGATCTTCGAGCGGACGGACGCCTTCCGGCGCAGGTCCCGGTGGTAGGTGATCGCGAAGCGGTGAGCCTCGTCGCGGACCCGCTGGACGAGGTACAGCGCCGGCGAGGTCGGTGGCAGCACGATCGGTTCGGACCGACCCGGGATGAACAGCTCCTCGCGCTCCTTGGCGATGCCGGCCAGCGGCACGTCGTGGAGGCCGAGCTCGTCGAGAACCGACTTTGTCGCGCCGACCTGGGGCTTGCCGCCGTCGATGAGGACGAGGTCGGGCATGGCCCAGCGCCGCTCCTCGGCCGAGCCCTCGTCGCCCGGCCGGGCGGCCCGGAAGCGGCGTCGCAGGACCTCGCGATGCGAGGCGACGTCGTTGGGACCCTCCACCGTTCGGACCCGGAAGCGGCGGTACTCGCCGGTTCGAGGCTTGCCGTCCTCGAACACGACCATCGCCGCGACCGTCTCGGCACCCTGGAAGTTCGAGACGTCGTAGCACTCGATCCGCGTCGGGATGCCCGGCAGGCCGAGCGCCTCGGCGAGGCCCTCGAGCGCCGCGAGCGTCTTGCCCTGGTCGGCCAGCCAGCGGGCCTGCTCGCGGGCCAGCATCTCCTCGGCGTTGCGCGTGGCCAGGGCGATCAGCTGCCGCCGCTCACCGCGCTGCGGCACGATCAATCGAACGGGCGCTGGCGCACCTCCGCCTCGAGCCCGACGCCGGGTCACCCGGACCGCGTCGGGCCGCGGCACGGTCAGGTTCTCGAGGCGGCTGGTGGCCGCGTCGGGGCTGCCGGCCCCCAGCGTGACCCCGCCGCGCCGATCGGCCAGGAACCGCTCGATGTCCTCGCCGTCCGGCAGGGCCAGCGGCATCGCGATCTCCGGCGGGATGGAGGACGCGCGGCCGTAGTACTGGAGCAGGAAGCCCGAGACGACCTCGGCGTCGGGTGTCTCGGACGGCGCGTCGAGGAGGTACACGTCCCGGCCGAGGGCCTTGCCGCCGCGGATGACGAACAGCTGCACGGCCGCCTGGTTGCCGCTCCGGGCCAGGCCGAGCAGGTCCAGGTCGGTCCGCGCGAAGGCCGCCATCTTCTGGCTCTCCATCGTCCGCTCGATGGCCCGGATCTTGTCGCGGGTGATCGCCGCGGCCTCGTAGTCCTGGCGCTCGGATTCGCGCCGCATCTCGTCGCGCAGCGCCCGGACGAGCGATTCCTGGCGGCCCTCGAGGAACAGCTCGACCTGTTCGATGTCGGCCCGGTAGGCGTCCTTGGAGATCGCCTCGATGCACGGGCCCTGGCAGCGCTTGATGTGGTACAGCAGGCACGGCCGCTGGAGCGCCCGGACCCCGTCCTTGATCTCGATCGTGCAGGTTCGAAACGGGAACAGCCGGCGGACGAGGTTCATCGCCTCGTCGACGCTCGAGGCCGAGGCATACGGACCGAAGTAGCGCGAGCCGTCGTTCGGCAGGCGACGCGTCCGTTCGACCCGCGGGAAGTCGTCGGCCAGGGTGATCTTGATGTAGGGGTAGCTCTTGTCGTCCTTGAGACGGACGTTGAACGGCGGCTGGAAGCGCTTGACGAGATTGCCCTCGAGGAGCAGCGCCTCGGAGACCGAGTCGGTGACCGTGACCTCGACGTCGTCGATCCGGTCGACGGCCGAGCGGATCAGCTGCTGGCCGATCGAGGGCGCCTCCTTCTGCCAGTAGCTTCGAACCCGGGCCCGAAGGTTCTGGGCCTTGCCGACGTACAGCACCCGGCCGGCGGCGTCCTTCATCAGGTACACACCCGGCTTGCTCGGCAGCCTCGCGAGCGTCGCCCGAAGCTGGGGAGTCTGGCTCGTGACGCCCGTGGGGCCCGTCCCGCGCG
>VEOW01000190.1 GCA_012026785.1 Chloroflexota bacterium
CGGCGATCCGGGCAGCCCGAGCGTTGGCTCGAACGTCATGGACCCGGACGACGTCGACCCCCGCGGCGACACCCAGGGCCGTGGTCGCCAGGGTCGCCTCGAGGCGTTCATCGGCCGGCAGGTCGAGGATCCGGCCGAGGGTGGACTTGCGGGACGTCCCGAGGGCGATCGGCCGGCCGAGGAGCCGCAGCGTGGCGAGCTCGCGCAGCAGCGCGACGTTGTGCTCGGGCGTCTTGCCGAATCCGAACCCCGGGTCCACCAGCAGATTGGACCACGCCACGCCGGCTCGCAGGGCACGCTCGATGGCCGCCTGCAGGTCGGCCAGGACCTCGGGCACCAGGTTCACGTAGCGCGGCTCGGCGCGGTTGTGCATGAGGATGAGCGGGACGCCCCGCTCGGCGGCGACCCGGGACAATGCGTCGTCCGATGACACGCCCCAGACGTCATTGATCGCGTCGGCCCCGGCATCGAGCGCGGCCGCCGCGACCTGGGGCTTGGTCGTGTCGATCGTGATCGGCGTGTCCGGCACTGCGGCGCGGACGGCGCGCAGCACCGGCACGACGCGAGCGGCCTCCTCGGCGACGTCCACCTCGGTGTGCCCTGGACGTGTCGACTCGCCGCCCACGTCGAGGAGGTCGGCGCCCTCGTCGACCATCGCCCGGGCCTGGCGAACCGCCGCCGCGACAACCGCGTCATCGGGGGCGTCCGAGGGGGCCCGGGCCAGCAAGCCATCGCCCGAGAACGAATCGGGGGTCACGTTCAGGATGCCCATCACGAACGTCCGCTCACCCCAGCGGAACGTCCGGGGCCCGATCCGCGTTTCGCCCAGTCCCGCCGGCAGTCCGGACGGGCCGTCGTTGCGGCCGCTCAACCCTCTGGCACCTCCGGATCACGCAACAGCGGGTCATCCAGCCAGCGTCGGCGCGCCTCGCCGACGAGGTACAGCGAGCCGGTCACGATGACCGGCCCCTCGCCGAGCCCGAGGACCCGGGCGAGCGCTCGCCCGACATCGGGCTCCACCTCGACGACGGATGCGCTGCCGTGACGTCGCCAGGCCGCAGCGAGCGTCGCCGCCGGTGTCGCCCGAGGCGAGTCCAGCTGGGTCGCGATGATACGCGCCCCCTCGAGCGCGGCCGCGTCGCCGAGGGCGGCGATGACGCCCTCCGCATCGTGGTCGGCCGTCGCGGCGTGGAGGACGGCGACGGGTCCCGGCGCCAGGTACGGCCGCAGGTCGTCGAGGGCGGTCGCGAGCGTCGCCGCAGCGGCCGGGTTGTGGGCGCCGTCGAGCAGCACCTCCCGCCCCTCGACCGACAACCGCTCGAGACGCCCCGGCCAGGTTGCCGTTGCGAAGCCGGCCCGCCGTGCAACCACCGGAACCGAGGCGATGCCCGCCGCCTCGAGCGCATCGAGCAGCGCGTTCGCGACCGCCGCATTCTCGGCCTGGTGGCGGCCGCGCAGGCGCACCCGCGTCGGACCGAGGCCGGGCCGCTGGACATCGATGCCATCGCGGTCCAGCCCGAGGAGTGGCACCGATCCGACCTCGGTCAGGGGCGCGCCGACACGGCGTGCGCGCCGCCGGATGACCGCCAGCGCGTCACCGCGGGCGCCGGTGACCGCCAGGTCGCCGCGCTCGATGATGGCCGCCTTCTCGCGGGCGATCTCGACCACGGTGCCGCCGAGACGCTCCGTGTGATCGAGGCTGACGTTGGTGACCACGGCCACGCCACCGTCCCAGGCGTGGGTCGCGTCGAGCCGCCCGCCCAGGCCGACCTCGACGAGCGCGACCTCGACCGCCGAATCGGCGAAGTGGCGGAAGATCATCGCGGTCAGCAGCTCGAACTCGGTCGGCGGGCCGTGGCGCCGTTCGACCCGCTCGGCCACGCCCATGACCTCCTCGGCGAGGCGGGCGAACGTCACCGGATCGACCGGTCGTCCGTCGATCTGGAGCCGCTCCCGGTAGCTGACCAGGTGCGGCTTGGGCGTCGCTCCGACCCGAACGCCGGCGGATCGGAGCGCATGATCGGCGAGGGCCAGCACGCTGCCCTTGCCGTTGGTGCCGGCGATGAGGGCGCCGCGCAGCGTGAGCTGCGGGTCGCCAAGCTCGCGCAGGAGGGCCCGTGTTCGAGCCAGGCCAAGGCGGATCCCGAAGCGGCCTCGCTCCGACAGGGCGCGGACCGCGTCGTGGTAGGCGCGTGCCTCGACGGGCCTCAAGCCCCGCTCAGCTCCTCCTCGTAGAAGACGCACTGGTTGAAGCGCGGCGACAGGCAGACGTCGTTGACGTAGCCCTGCTCGAGGTGGACACCGCCGCGGAGCTGGCAGCGCGAGATGATGCTGTCCTGGCGGACGATGCCCTTGAGGAGATGCGGCGCGTGAATCGGCAGGGCGCCGCGACTGCCGGTGACGTAGAAGTGCGGGCAGACGTTGCGGCGCAGGTGGGGCAGGCCGAAGGCGCGGGTCCGGGCGGGATCGGTGACGGGCCGACCGACCGGGATGCCGAGGCGGCGGCCACCGGGCCGTGGCTCGGCCGAGACGACACGGTCCATCGGCGCCGTCGACGCGGCGCCATCCGACGAGCTGGACACCGTCATGACCCGGGCGATCGGCCCCAGGCCGAACGCCGGGCGCCCCGGGGCACGAGGTCCACGCGTTGTCTTCGGACCGCCTGGCTGCACGCTCTCCCTCTCCTCCGCGACCAGCCTGATCGCAGGGTGCCAGCGTACACCGCCCGGACGATCGTTCGGTGCCGGCGGACAACGGTCGTCGGCCCTCGTGCCTCACGCCGATGGCCGCGCCTCGCCGCTCCGGCATGCGACGATAGCGCGGCATGACCACGCGCCGAGGTCGGCCGGATCACGTCCGGCGGCGACCCCCGTCGACCGGCCGCCCCGCTCCGACCGTGCGCGTCGAGGCGCCCGAGCGCCGGCGCGTCCGACAGCACCGGGGCATGACGGCGCGCCGCCGTCGCGCACCGCTCGCGACCCGGGCCGTCCTCGCCCTGTCGGTCATCGCCCTCGCCGGCGCGACCTTCCTCGTGGCCCGCGGCGGCATCGAGCCGATCCTGTCGACGCTCGGCGCGGGATTCGCGAGCGCCGTCGACCGCCTGACCGCGACCCCCGTCCCGAGCCCGACCGACGTCCTGCCGGCCGGCTCGCCGGTCATCACCGGCCCGGCCCAGCCGTTCACGCGCTCGTCGACGGTCGATCTCCACGTCACCTTGCCCTCGGAGGCGGGCGGCGACCCCGGGGCCAAGGTCCGGATCTACCTCGCCCTGGAGGGCTTGTCACCGGCGCCGGTGCTGGACGTGCCGGCTGGTTCCACGAACCGGCTCATCGTCCCGTTCGAGCTGACCGTCGGCCGTAACGATATCTCGGCCACGGCCTTCGTGAACGGCGTCGAGTCGGAGCCGTCGCCGATCGTGACCTGGATCCTCGACCAGGAGCCCCCGAAGATCACGATCTCGTCGCCACGCGATGGCGGCACCGTCGGCAGCGCGTCGGCCAAGATCAGCGGCGCGACCCAGGCCGGAAGCACGATCATCGCCCGCAACCGGGAGAACGCGACGGCGGTCTCGACGACGGCGGCCGACGACGGAACCTTCGAGATCCGCCTGCCGCTCGTCTCGGGCGCGAACAAGATCATGTTCAGCGTCACCGATCCGGCCGGCAACGTCGCCGAGGACTCGATGACGATCAAGCAGGGCTCGGCCGAGATGCGAGTCCGGCTGTCGGCCTCGCTCTACCGGATCTCGGTCTCCAAGCACCCGAGCTCGCTGCAGCTGACGGTCCTGGTCAGCGACCCCGACGGCGACCCGCTGCCCAACGCCACGGCCTTCTTCACGCTCCAGATCCCGGGCCTCGCCCCGATCTCGAACGAGTTCGTCACCAACGCCAACGGCCGGGCCACCTTCACGACACCGCTCGTCGGCACCCTGAGCACGGGCAACGGCCAGGGCACGGTCCTCGTGTCCCACGAGCTGTACGGCGAATCGACCGACCGGATCGGGCTGACGTTCGTCAAGTAGTCAAGTGGACAGGCCCAAGTTGGGCCTCGACGCGGCGACGGCTCGCAGCTACCATCGCGGCGTGGCCATGTGGCACTGCCCGCACTGCGGCACTCCACAGGCAGAGACGGCTCGCTGCTGGGTCTGCCGGCGTTCGTCGACCACCTGTTCGACCTGCCGCCACTTCCGCCAGGCGGTCACACCGGGCATCGGCTACTGCGGCCTCGATCGAACCCGCCAACCGCTCCGTGGCGACGAGATCCGCGGCTGCTGGTCGGGGCGACCCGTCGCGGCCGTCGACCTCACGCCCTCGCGGCCCGCATCGGTGCCGGCCACGCGCCGGCGCGGCTTCGTCCCGCTCGACGGCGCGGGGGTCGCCGACGCTCCCGCCGCTGGACCCGTCGAAGCCGTGCCAGCTCCGC
>VEOW01000109.1 GCA_012026785.1 Chloroflexota bacterium
ACCTCCAGGAGCGAGCCGAGCTGTTCATCGGCGCCGGCGTGGAGGTCTACGAGGGCATGGTCGTCGGCGAGAACTCGCGCTCGGGCGACATGGACGTCAACCCGACCAAGGAGAAGAAGCTCACCAACATTCGAACCCATGCGCACGATGAGGCCCTGCGCCTCACCCCGCCGCGGCCGCTGACGCTCGAGGCGGCGATCGAGTTCATCGCCGAGGACGAGCTCGTCGAGGTCACGCCGACGTCGATCCGGCTCCGCAAGCGCCAGCTCCCGAAGCACGAGCGCGAGCGGCTGCGCGGCCAGGCCGCCGATCGCGAGCGCGGGTAGGGGCGGCTCGCGCGCAGCGGCTCGGGCGCCGCGGCTCGGGCGCTCGAAATGGCGCCTCTACAATCGGGCGATGGAGCGGGCGGGGGTTCGCGTCGCGGCCGGCTTCGATCCCGTGACGGGTCTCGCGCCGAGCCGGGAGGCGGTGGGCGCGGGTCGAGTCCGGGCATTCGACCTGGCGCGCGGCCTCGCGGTCGTGTTCATGATCCTCGTCCATGTCCTGTTCCACTGGGGCCGCCCCGAGACCTGGTCGACGCTGATCGGGACGGTCGTCAGCTTCCTCGGCGGGCCCCTGGCGATGCCGGTCTTCATGTTCTTGATGGGCGCCTCGCTGGCGTTCTCGTCGCGCTCGAGCTTCTCGTCGCTGGCGCTCCGCGGGCTGTGGCTCGTGTGGCTCGGCTACCTGCTCAACATCCTCCGCGGCACGCTGCCGGCGACGCTGGCGATGGAGGTCGGGATCGTCACGCAGGGGCAGATCGACCCGTTCACGCCGTGGTGGCTCCTCTCGACCGTCGACGTCCACCACATGGCCGGCCTGTCGCTCTTGACGATCGCCCTGCTGCGGCTCGGTTCGAAGCCCTCGTGGACGTGGGTGGCGCTGGGCGTCGCCGTCGTCGCCGTCACGCCGCTCGTGCGCGGGTTGAGCTTCGGGACGCCGCTGCTTGACGCGCCGCTGACGCCGGTCTGGGGCGATGCCCCGAATGTCTACTACGCGCTCATGCCGTGGGTCGTATACCCGCTCGTCGGGGCGGTGTTCGGGATGTACGTCGCCCGGGCACGCGACCGGGTCGCGACCTTCCGCCGGGCAGGCGCGCTCGGGGCCGTGCTGTGCGCCGTCGGCGGAGCGTGGATCCTCGTCGACCCGCCCGGGTTCGACATCAACACCTACTGGCGCCAGCCGGCCCAGATGGTCGTCGGGATCATGGGCGTCGTCTTCCTGTGGGCCTGGCTGTGCGAGGTCGTCACCCGGCGGGTCCCGGCGAACCGGGCGTTCGACGTCGTGTATGGCTGGAGTGGGCGGGTGATCGCGATGTACTTCGCCCACTGGCTGATCGTGACCTGGTCGATCGGCCTGATCGGCTTCCGCTCGCTGTCGCTGGAGGCCGTGCTCGTCGGGATGGTCGTCGCGGTCGCGCTCACCGCCTACGTTTCACGCCCGCGGCCGCGCCTCGCCGCGCTTGCCTGGGTCCACGCACCGTGGGCGGCGTGGGCCCATCGCCGACACCTGGCGGAGCGGGTGGTCGTGCCCGACGCCGAGCGCGCCTAGAATCCGCGCGTGCCGATCTACCTCGACCATGCCGCCACGACCCCGCTGCGCGCGGAGGTGCTCGAGGCGATGCTGCCGTACTTCAGCACCGACTTCGGCAACGCCAGCTCGCCCCACACCTTCGGCCGGCGGGCCCGGATGGCGCTCGACGAGGCCCACGAGCGGATCGCGGCCCAGATCAATGCCGGGCCGCGCGAGATCGTCATCACCAGCGGCGGCACCGAGGCGCTCAACCTTGCGCTCAAGGGCGCCGCGTGGGCGGGCAAGGCCCGGGGGCATCGAATCATCACCAGCTCTGTCGAGCACCACGCCGTCCTCCACCCGCTCCAGCACCTCGAGAAGTTCGGCTTCGAGGTCGTCTCGCTGCCGGTGGACCGCTACGGGCGCGTGGACCCCGGCCATCTCGAGTCTGCGATCAACGAGCGGACGATCCTCGTCGCGATCCAGCACGCGAACAACGAGGTCGGGACCGTCCAGCCGGTCGCTGCGCTCGCCGAGGTCGTTCGAACGAAGGGCCCGAAGGGCTGCCTGTTCGCGGTCGATGCGATCGCCGGGGCGGCCTACCTGCCGATCGACGTCGAGGCGATCGGCTGCGACCTGCTCGCGATCGCCGGCCACAAGCTCGAAGGCCCGAAGGCTGCCGGGGCGATGTACCTCCGTCGCGGCGTCCACATCCTGGCCCAGCAGCATGGCGGCACGCAGGAGCGGTATCGGCGGGCCGGGACGGAGGACGTGGCGTCGGCGGTCGGGCTGAGCGTCGCGTTCGAGCTGGCGGTCGCCGAGCGGGTCGAGACGGCGAGGCGGGTTCGGAAGCTCCGGGATCGGCTCAAGACGGCCGTCCTGGCGGTCGAAGGGGTCGAGCTGACCGGCCACAACCGCGATCGGTTGCCGAACCTGCTGTCGGTCGTCGCCGCCGAGGCCGACGGCGCGGCGATCGTGACGAAGCTGGACCTCGAGGGGATCGCCGCGTCGGTTGGCTCCGCGTGCACGACGGGCTCGACCGAGCCGTCGCACGTGCTGACAGCGATGGGCTACCCGGACGAGGAGGCACGCGGTGCGATTCGCTTCTCCCTCGGCCGCACGACGACCGATGCCGAGATCGACGAGGCGATCGAGATCGTGCCGCGGGCCATTGCCGAATCTCGCGCCGCAGCCGCCGTCCTCGCCGCCGACCCCCTCGGCCAGGGAGTGGCCACGGCGTGAGCAGGGTTCTCGTCGCGATGTCGGGCGGCGTCGATTCGTCGGTCGCCGCGGCACTCGTCAAGGCGCAGGGCCATGACGTCGTCGGCGTCTGGATGCGCCTGCACGACGTCGCCGACAGCGTGTCGGAGTTCAAGAAGAGTTGCTGCTCGCTCGACGCCGCCGAGGACGCGCGGCGGGTCGCCGGCCAGCTCGGCATCCCGTTCTACGTGATGAACCTCGAGCGTGAGTTCGGGGCAGGGGTGCTCGAACCCTTCCTCGACGCCTACCTCGAGGGCCGAACGCCGACGCCCTGCACCGACTGCAACACGACGGTCAAGTTCGGGGCGCTCCTCGGCCGCGCCCGCCAGCTCTACGAGTGCGAATCCGTCGCGACCGGCCACTACGCGCGCCGCGGCGAGGGTGCTGGCGGCGAAGCGCAGCTCTTGCGCGCCAAGGACGAGGACAAGGACCAGACCTACTTCCTGTACGGCCTCCGCCAGGATCAGCTGGCCAAGGCCCGCTTCCCGCTCGGCGATCTCTCCAAGCCCGAGGTCCGCGCCGTCGCCCGGGACCTCGGCCTCGCGACGGCCGACAAGCCCGAGAGCCAGGGCATCTGCTTCATCCCCGACGGCGACGTCCGCGGCGCCCTTCGAACCCGGGCCGGCTGGTCGCCCGAGGCGGGTCCGGTCGTCGACGCCGACGGCGAGCGGGTGGGGGAGCACACGGGCGCTGCCGGCTACACCGTCGGGCAGCGCCAGGGGCTCGGGGGCGCCCTCGGCGAGCCGCGCTACGTCTCGCGCGTCGACCCCCGTTCGAACGTCATCACCCTCGCCCGGCGGCAGGACCTCGAGACGATGGCGCTCGAGCTCGAAGACGTTCGGTTCGTCGCCGCCCGCCCGCCCGACACTGCCTTCCGCGCCGACGTCCGCGTTCGCCATCGCGGCGCGCTCGTCCCGGCGACAGTCCGCGAGATCGCGGGCGGCGGTCCCCGAGACGGTCGCTGGACGGTCGAGTTGGACACACCCGTGTGGGCCGCCGCCCCGGGCCAGGCGGCCGTGTTCTACGACGGCGAGCGGTGCCTCGGTGGCGGCCGCATCGCCGACCGGCCGGCGGCGTGATGGGGCGCGCGACGGGTCGTCCGCAGCCGTGATCCTCGGGCCGGCGCCGGTCCTCGCCGCCATCGTCGGCCTGTTCCACGTCTCGCTGTACGTCTTCCTCCGCGGTCGCGCCGGCGCTCGGCTGCCATTCCTGCTGCTCGCCGCCTTCCTCGGCGCGTGGGCCGGCGACACCGTCGGGTCCCGCCTCGGTGACCCGCTCACGATCGGCGACTTCCACGTCGCCGCGGCCTCGTTCGTGGCCTGGCTCGGGATCGGGCTGGTGGCGATCCTGGCGATCCTCGCCCCCGAGCGGCCTCGTGAGCCGCGCATCCGCCTGTCGATCGGACGGCGCGTGCTGGCCGGGCTCGGACGCGCCGAGTCACCCGACACGACGCCCGAACCAGGACCCCAGCCGGAGCCGGAGGCCCGCTCGTGAGCGGCCAGCGCCGCGTGCCGCAGCTCTTCCGCGACGCGCTCCGCGGCGCGCGTCCACCACTCCTCCCGCAGAGCGACACCTTCCTCCGCGGCCTGGCCCTCGGCGCCCTCGTCGGCGCCGCCATCGCCGGTTCGACCATCTGGAACACCATTCGAGAGCGTCGCAGGCGGTCCAAACCGAGCTGAGACGAGGCCTGCATCCGCCCAGGCCTGCATCCGTCGCCGGCGCCCGAACGTGGCCGGAATCACAACTGAGTTGAACAACTCCCGGCTTGAGCGCCGGGTTGCAGGCGGCTTGGGCCCGGGGCATGCCCTGTCGGCCATCGCGAATGCCCGACGCTGAGCGTGCAGGACGCCCCGCAGGTGGACCACCGGCGATCCCGCAGCCGGGCGACTCGCCATTTCGGGGCGATCCGTTCAAATCATTTGGCAAATCGGCTCCTTCGCCGCGCCGATGATGAGCCGGAGCTCTTCCGATGCCCAGCGTCGGCCGGCCTGCGGGAGGCGCTCGGCTACCATTCCGGCGATGCCGAGCCCGTCCCCTGAACGTGATCCGCGGATCGAATGGCGGTCCGCCGCCGAGGGCCGGAGCCGCTTCGTCGAGTTCTTCGCCGAGCGCGGCCATACAGTCGTGCCCAGCGCCAGCCTGGTGCCGGCGGGCGACCAGACGCTGCTGTTCACGAACTCCGGGATGGTCCAGTTCAAGGACGTCCTGAGCGGCGTCGAGCAACGGAGCTACACCCGGGCCGTCGACTATCAGCGCTGCCTCCGCGTGGCCGGCAAGCACAACGACTTCGAGGAGGTCGGCCGGACGCCCCGCCACCACACCCTGTTCGAGATGCTCGGCAACTGGAGCTTCGGCGACTACTTCAAGCGCGAGGCGATCCACTGGGCCTGGGACTTCCTGACCCGTGACCTCGGCATCCCCGGCGAGCGCCTGGCCGCGACCGTCTACACGACCGACGACCTGGCCCACGCGGTCTGGCAGGACGAGATCGGCCTGCCGCCCGAGCGGCTGGTGCGCTGGGGCGACTTCCCGAACGGCGACGAGAAGAACTGGTGGCGGATGGCCGAGACCGGGCCGTGCGGGCCGTGCTCGGAGATCCACTTCGACCGCGGCGCCGAGTTCAGCGAGGGCGAGTTCTGCATCCCCGACCACTCCGAGACCTGCCCCCGCTGGCTGGAGGTCTGGAACCTCGTATTCATGGAGTTCGAGCTCCACGCGGACCGCTCACTCACGGCGCTGCCGGCCCCGGGCGTCGACACCGGCATGGGCCTCGAGCGGATCGCGAGCGTCGTCCAGCAGGTCCCGACGAACTACGACACCGACCTGTTCGCCCCGATCCACGCGCGGATGCGCGAGCTGCTCGGCCACGATCCCGACGCCTTCGAGCAGGAGCGCTTCAGCTACCAGGTCATCGCCGACCACTCCCGCGCGGTCACGTTCCTGATCGGCGATGGCGTGACCCCGTCGAACGAGGGCCGCGGCTACGTCTGCCGCCGGATCCTGCGGCGGGCGGTTCGGCACGGCCGGTTGCTCGGCCGGACGAAGCCGTTCCTCGCCGAGACCGCCGAGGTCGTGATCGACACGATGGGCGAGGCCTATCCGCACCTCGTCGAGGGTGAGTCGGCGATCCTCGCGGCGATCGCCCGCGAGGAGGCCCAGTTCATTCGAACCCTCGAGGCCGGCACGAACCTCCTCGAGGAGGCGCTCATCCCGCTGACCTCGGAGGCCCGCGTCATCGGCCGCCAGGCCGAGGCGCTTCCCGAGGACGCTCCGGTCCTCCCGGGCGACGTCGCCTTCAAGCTCCACGACACGTACGGTTTCCCGATCGACCTGACGGTCGAGCTGGCGGCCGAATACGGCGTCCGCGTCGACCGGGCGGGCTTCGAACGGGCGCTCGAGGAGCAGCGCGAGCGGAGCCGCTCCGGCAAGAAGGCCGACCTGCGCCGCCAGGCCGAGCAGGCCCAGCTGTACGAGGCGGTCCGGGCGCAGTCCGGCGACACGACCTTCCTCGGCTACGAGACGACGAGCGCCGAGACGACGGTCGTCGCGATCCTGCGCGACGGCCTCGAGTACGAGACGCTCGAGGCCAAGGGCGACGCGGAGCTTCGAACCGAACCGACCGCGGCTGCCGAGGTCGTCCTGGACCAGACGCCGTTCTACCCCGAGGGCGGCGGCCAGATCGGCGACCGCGGCGTCCTCCGGGTCGGCGGCGACGGTGCCGATGGCGCCGTCGTCTTCGAGGTCGAGGACACGCAGCGGGTGGCCGGAACCCAGCAGGCCGGGCTGATCGTCCATCGCGGCACGCTGCGGGGCGCGCTCGCGGTCGGTGACACCCTGACCGCCGAGGTCGACCCCGAGCGTCGGGCCCACACGATGCGCAACCACACCGGGACTCACGTCCTGCACCGGGCGCTGCGGAACGTCGTCGGCGAGCGGGCCAAGCAGGCCGGCTCGCTCGTCACGCCCGACTACCTGCGCTTCGACTTCCCGTTCGACCGGGCCCTGACGGACGAAGAGAAGCGGTCGATCGAGGACGAGGTCCGGCGGATCGTTCGCGACGATCGGCCCGTCACGATCGAATACCTGCCGATGGCCGAGGCCATCGAGCGCGGCGCGGATGCGTTCTTCGACGAGAAGTACGGCGAGACGGTCCGCACGATCCGGGTCCAGGACTACTCCTTCGAGCTATGCGGCGGTACGCATTGCCGGGCGTCGGGCCAGATCGGGAGCTTCGTCATCACCGGCGAACGGAGCATCGGCTCCGGCACGCGCCGCATCGAGGCGCTCACGGGCGCCGGCGCGGATGCGTACCTGCGCGACAAGGTCGCGGTCCTGGAGCGGGCGGCGGAGGCGGCCGGGGCGAATACCCCGGAGGCGCTGCCCGACCGGATCGCCGCGTTGCAGGCGGAGCTGAAGGAGGCCCGCCGGAAGCTCCGCGAGGGTGGGGGAGCGGCGGTCGCCGCGCCGAAGCCCTCAGCCTTGCGCGACCGCGTGGAGACGTTCGACGGCGTCTCGATCGTCACGCTCGCCGCGCCGTTCGAGTCTCCGGATGCGATGAAGGGCTACGCCAAGGATCTTCGCTCGGCGCTTGGCGCGAACGTCGTCGCCCTGGCCCTCGATGCCGACGAGCCGCAGGTCTTCGTGACGGCCGACGAGACCGCCGTGGCGAAGGGCATCTCGGCCGGCGAGCTGGTCAAGGTCGCCGTCGGGCCGATAGACGGCAAGGGTGGCGGCCGGCCGGAGATGGCCCAGGGTCGGGGCACGAAACGCGAGGGGGTCGAGGCGGCGATGGCCGCGGTGCGGGCGGCGACCCGCGAGGCCGTGACCCGGCGCGAATGACGGACCTCGCGCTCGTCGCCGGCGTGTCGGCCTTCGTGGCCGCCGTGGCGACGGGCGTGGGCGCGGTCTTCCTCGGGCTGTTCTTCTCGAAGGGCCAGCCGTGGGGCACCCTCAACGACCTCGCTTCGATCGTCCTGATGATCGGCACGATCCCGGTCGCCCTGTTCGTCGCCGACGTGACGGGGTCGACTGTGTCGGCCCTCGTGGCCGGCGGCGTGGCCCTCGTCGGGATCGGCGGTATGGCGGCGGCGTCCGTCGCGCAGGGGTTGCTCGTCCTCCGGGTTCGAACCTACGAGGCCCTCCTGCCCTGGACGCTCGGCGCCGGGGCGGTCGTGGGCGTCTGGTACGTGCTGGTGGGCGTGACCGGCCTCGCGACCGGCTTCCCGACACCGCTGGCCATCCTCGCGATCGTCGCCGGCGTCGGCTTCGTCGCGATGGGTTACGGCTTCTGGCGGGGCAACGAGCGCCACCCGGCTTCGATCGCGGGCGGGCTGGTCATGCTCGTGGCATCGACGGCATTTCTCATCTGGATCGGCATCGCGGCCCTCGCCGCCCACGGCCTGTCGCGATGACGACGATGACGACGCTCCGGCGGCTGTGGGCTCGCGACGGGCGCGAGCGCCTCGAGGCCTGCACGGCGCTCGACGTCGGGACGGAGTTCGCGAAGGCCCTGGTGTTCGAGATCGACGAGGCCAACGTCGGGGTCGTCAAGGGTGTCGGTCGAAAGCGGCAGGGCCTGGCGCACATGCAGTCGGGCACCGTGGCCGACATCGCCGCGGTCGTCGACAACTGCGCCGTGGCGCTCCAGGAGGCCGAGGAGATGGCCGGCTTCCGGCCTGAGCAGGTCATCATCGGCATCGCCGGCGAGCTCGTGAAGGGCTTCACCACGATCCACGACCAGCAGCGGCCGAAGCCCGAGAACCCGATCGGCGAGGGCGAGCTGGCGAAGCTCATCGAGGGCGTTCAGCGCCGGGCAATGCAGGAGGCCGAGCGGTCGGTCACCTGGGAGACGGGGCTTCCGTCCGTCGATGTCCGGCTCGTTCACGCCGCGGTCGTGGGTGCCTGGATCGACGGCTACGCGGTCACGAACCCCATCGGCTTCAAGGGCCGCAACGTCCGGATCGCGATCTTCGACGCCTTCGCGCCGCTGGTGCACCTCGGCGCGCTCCAGACCGTCGCCCAGCGCCTCGGCATGGAGCTCATCGCCGTCGTCGCCGAGCCGTACGCCGTGGCGCGAGTCCTCGACAGCGAGCAGGTCCGCCAGGCCGGGGCGTTGTTCATCGACGTCGGCGGTGGCACGACCGATGTGGCCCTCGTCCGCCAGGGCGGCATCGAGGGGACTCGAATGTTCGCCCTCGGTGGCCGGGCGTTCACCAAGTCGATCGCCGATCGACTCGAGCTGCCGTTCCCGCGCGCCGAGGCGCTCAAGGTCGACTACGCCCGGGGCATCGCGGGCGATCGAACCGAGGAGATCCGGGCGATCGTCGGCGACGACGTCGCGGTCTGGGCGGCCGGGGTCGAGCTGGTCATGGAGGAGCTGGCCGCAGGCGACCTCCTGCCGGGCCGGGTCTACCTCTGCGGCGGTGGCTCGCGCCTGCCCGAGATCGCAGCGGCCCTCCGAGCCGAGACCTTCGCCCGCCACCTGCCCTTCGCCCGGCCGCCGGAAGTGTCGATCCTCGCCCCCGAGCAGATCGAGCGGATCCGCGACGAGACGCGGCTCCTCGAGGACCAGCAGGACGTCACGCCCATGGGCCTGGCGTTCCAGGCGATCGAATTGGGGACCTCGACGAACGTCCTCGACGCGTCGCTGCGGCGGGTCGTCCGGGCGATGCGGATCTGATGGCCGAATCAACGCCTCCGACGCCGGGTGCCACACCGAGCCCGCCGATCCTGTACCTCGACGTCGACGACGAGATCACCTCGGCGGCGGCGCGAATCCGGCGCGTCGAGGGCGACCGCGTCGCGCTGGTCGTGCCGTTCGGGTCGCGCCTCGCGACCTCGCGGATCAACTTCCGGCTCCTCGCCCGCGAGGCGACCGAGCGCGGCGTGGGGATCGAGATCGTGGCCGCGGACGCCTCCGCCCGAGCCCTGGCGGCCTCGGCCGGCCTGACCGTTCATCCCTCGGTCGCGGCCTTCGAGGGCCGGGCCACGGCGGACGGGGGCAACGGCTCAGCGCCGACGAACGGCGCCCTATCCGGTCCCGGAGCTCAGAGTCCCGCCGGGGTCAAAGGCCCGACCGATGACGACACCGCGACCCAGGTCCTCGCCGTCCCGACCGCGGCCGCGGCGCATCCCGCTCTCGCGAAGCCGCGCG
>VEOW01000088.1 GCA_012026785.1 Chloroflexota bacterium
CCCCGACCTCGGGTCGGCCTTCGAGAAGCTGGCCGAGAACCTGCCGCCGGCCCTTCGATCCCACGTCCAGCGCAGTCTCGACGTCCTCCAGGAGGCGCCCCGCGACGCCGATTTCACCCGCCACGTCCACCAGCTGACCCAGGCCTGGGCGGAGCGGCGGGTCGTCGAGATCGAGTACGAGGGCGCGGCCTACGAGGGCCGCCCGGGCGAGCGAACGCGACGCGTCGTCCGGCCGTGGCTCATCGAGCCTTCACTGGAGACCCACGCCCTGTACCTGATCGGCTGGGACGAGGACCGGGCCGGGCTGCGGACCTTCAAGATCGAGCGCATCCGCGACGTCCGGCTCACGCCGCGCCAGTTCGAGGCACCGGAGACCGGGACCCTCGAGCGCGACCTCCGGCGAGGCTGGGACATTATCGCCGACCAGCCGCCGATCCAGGTGGAGCTGCGCTTCTCGCCGGCCGTCGCCGAGCGCGTCCTCGAGACCCGCTGGCACGCCTTGCAGCAGACCGAGCGCGAGGCCGACGGCTCACTGCGCTGGCGCACGACCGTGAGCGGTATCATCGAGATCCGGCTGTGGATCCTGTCGTGGGGCGATGACGTGGAGGTGCTCACGCCCCGCGAGCTTCGCGACCAGGTACGCCAGATCCACGAGCGAGCCGCCACCCGCAACTCGGGGTGATGCCAGGACGCACCACCATCGCTGGTCGCGTCCCCCGAACCGGGACCATCGGTTCGTGTCACGAGCCGGCGCAACGAGGGGAGGAGCGGGCCGTGACCGACACGAGGGCTCCCGGGGGACGCCTGCGACTCGCGGTGATCGCGGGACTCGCGGCGCTGGCGCTCGGCGTCGGCCCGCTCGTCCAGCCGACGCCCGTCGCCGCCGGCACGGCCGACAACATCGAGGCCAGCCTGATGGCGTGGGTCAACGCCGATCGGCAGCAGCGTGGCCTGGTGCCGCTCCGGAAGTACGGCAAGCTCTGGACCCTGGCCGGCGACCGGGCCGCCACGATGGCCTCGACCGGCGTCCTCAAGCACCCGAGCTGCCTGTCCTGCATGCTCGATGCCCGCGGCATCCAGTGGTACCTCAACGGCGAGGTCATCGCCTGGACCAGCTGGCCGTGGGGCAGCCAGGCGGCCGAGAGCATCTACAAGTCCTGGAAGGCGAGCCCCGAGCACTGGAACCTGCTCATGAGCGACCGCTTCAACTACCTCGGCGTGGGCGTCGCCTACCGCAAGTCGAACGGCACGACGTGGGCCTCGATCGTGCTGACCGAATCGAAGGACCGGACGGACCCGTGGGCTCGAATGACGTCCGTATCACGTTCGGGCGACGACATCACCTTCAGCTGGACCGGTGCGGACCGGAAGCTCCAGACCCACACCGCCGGCCTCAAGAACTACGACGTCCAGCTGAAGCGCGACTCGGGCTCGTGGCGGACGATCCGAACCGGGATCACGGCCACGACCCTCACCCTCTGGAACCGGGCTCACGGCCACGTCTACAAGTTGCGCGTCCGGGCCCGGGACTATCGCGGCAACGTCTCGGGCTGGACGACGAAGCTCAAGATCTGGGTCCCCTGAGCCGCCCGGCGGCCGACGGGGTCAATCGCCCCGGCTGATCTCGCCAGCCTCGAGCGGCGGCAGCACCAGCAATGGGTCGATCCGGGCGATCGCGCGGTCGGGCAGGGACGTACGATCCGCGATCCGCTTGACGAGCCGGATCGACGCCGTCTCGTGGGGGCTGAAGATCGCGTAGTGGAGCTGGCACGAGGCCGCGTCGCCGGTCTTGCCCTCGGAGCCGAGCAACTGGCCGGCGGTCACGCGCTCGCCCACCGCGACCACGACCTCCTTGAAGTGGGCGTAGATGCTGCGGTAGCCGTTGCCGTCGTCGATCACGACGCCGATGGCGACCTCCTTCCAGGCATCGTCCCGATCGAGGCGCTCGAAGTAGTCCGCCAGCTCGCCGAGCCAGCCGGCCGCCTCCTCGTACCGTCGCCCGACGGCGGCGACGACCCCCGAATGGGCGGCCACGATCGGGTCGCCGCAGTTCGACGCGAGGTCGATTCCGTCGTGGAAGCGTTGGCCATCGACGCTGAAGGCGGCGCCCTTGCCGGGACCGTAACCTAGCGCGATGACGGCATTCGTGAGCGGCCACTGGTAGCCGGTCAGCTCCGCCGGGGGGATCGGTCGGCCCTCGCGCCGGACGGCCTCGCCGCGCGCCTCGAGATCCTGGCCCGTCGACCAGACGACCGGTCCGCCGGCAGCCGCATCGACGGGCTTCGCGGGGCCACTCGCGAGTGGCTCACGGTCGGCGATCTGCTGCGGTCGAAGGATCGCGTCCCACGCGCCGAGCTGGGAACCGACGAGAACCAGCGCAGCTGCGACGAGGGTCAGGATGGCGGCCGATCGGGCCAGCCGGGGCCGGCTTGCACCGCGGCGGCGTCGCCGGGCCGAGGGGCCAGACCGCCCCTGATTCGAACGTGACGAGGCACGCCGTCCGGCCCCCTCGGGGCCCATGCGGTGCGCATGGACGGCCTGAGACCGCCGTCGCGTTGCCATCGGACAACAGCGTAGCCGAGGGACGGGCTCGAACGCCAGTTCGAAGTTTCAGCCGATCCGTGGCACGCCCGCGTGTCCTGCCATACTCTTCCGGCGCGCGCCCGTAGCTCAGTGGACCAGAGCATGTGGCTTCGGACCACAGGGTCGGGGGTTCGAATCCCTCCGGGCGCGCCAATGCCTCGCCAGGCGGAGCGCCGAACGCCAGCGCCGGCGATACCACCCGGGCGTGAGCCTCGCCAGGGACATCCCCGCGACCCTCGGGCGAGGGAGCCAAGGGTCAGGCTGGCCGAGGTGCGCTCCCGGGAGCGACGTCGTGCCACCACGGCCACAGCGCTTCGGCGATCGCCCCGTGCTGAGCTGGCGTCAGCCGCTGCCCGAACACGTGCTCGATGACCTCCCTGTGGCGGGCGAACGCGGCGCCATGCCGTTCCCGGCCTTCGGCGGTGAGCACGACCCGAACCCCGCGACGGTCGCCGGGAACCGGCTCGCGCCGAACCAGGCCGGCGCCTTCGATGCGGTCCACGAGCCGTGTCAGGCCGCCGCGAGTGAAAAGCGCAAGCTCCTCCAGCTCCTGCATCCGGAGGCCGGCCGGCCCAGCGTCGGCGAGGCGCGAGAGCACGTCGAACCACGTCAACGGGAAGCCGTCGTGCTCGATCATGTCCCGGTCGGCGATCCTGAGGATCCGGGCGCTCGCGAACAGGACACCGCGCCAGGAATCGAACCAGGCCTCAGCCGCCGCCGGGAGGTCGTCGTTCGGATGCATGGGCGGCAGCCTACGCCGTCTCTCCTGTCTTTGCAAATACTGCATTGACAGTATCTGTCGATGCAGGTATCGTAGTCGGCACGATCGTTCGACCACCGGCGAGAAGTCCCCGCTGCGGCCAGGACGATCCGGGAGAACTCCGATGGCCACCCTGTTCGTTCGACACACGGTCGCCGACTACGCCGCCTGGCGCCGCATCTTCGACGACTTCGCCCCGACCCACGAGGCGCTGGGCGTGATCGACAAGGCGGTCTACCAGGCCGCCGACAACGCGAATGACATCACGGTCACCCACGACTTCGCCACGCTGGACGCCGCCAAGGCCTTCGCTGGCAGCCCACAGCTCAAGGCGGCGATGGACCACGCCGGCGTGACTTCGGCGCCAACCATCTGGTTCACGACCCGGGCCTGACCTGTCGCAAGGTTGCCTGCGGCGGGGAGTGCTGCCTAGAGCTGCGGCTTCACGACCATCAGGAAGGCGACGATCACGAGGAGGATCAGCATCGCGGTGCCGCCGCGCTGCGCCCGCGCGGACAGGGCGGGCAGCTCCCGCGGCGGACCCTCGAGCCCTGGCGGCGACGAGGTCAGCTCGATGATCTGCTCGATGATCGGTCGCTGCACGAAGAACGAGTAGAGGTACACCGCCGCGTAGATCACGATCGCCGCGTCGAGCCACCAGAAGGCCCGGCTGGTCAGATCGAACCCGAGCACGGCGATCATCGCCAGCCCGGTCGCAGGGATCACGAGGCCGACCGGATAGACCAGCCGGGCCGAGATCAGGTGCGAGATCCGCACGCCGAAGTTGGCGTGCTGTGGCTCCTGCCGCCCCATACCCCGGATCAATGAGTACGCGAAGTTCGGGCCGATCGCCACGATCGCGGCCAGTACGTGCACGAAAAGGAGCCACGGAACGAGGTCCCGCCACTGCATCGTGCCACCTCTGCTCTGGATCGGATCCGCCGCAGAATAGCGGCCTGGGTACGCCGGCGTTCGCCGGGAGGCGGCAGAGCAGGTCGGCGCGAGGCTACCATCGCATCCCGTGATCGGAGCGCCCTGCTGAGATGACCCGCGCCCATGGGCGGCCGCTGTATCGGGCAGCCTTCGGGGCGAGGTACGCGATCCCGGCGTTCAATGTCAGCAATCTCGAGACCGCCCAGGCCGTCCTCGCCGCGGCCACGGCGGCGGCAGCCCCCGTCGTCCTCCAGGTCAGCCCGGGCGCGATCGCGTATGCAGGGTATCGGCCGCTCACCCGGCTGGTCATGGACCTGGCCGACGAGGCCGAGGTCCCGGTCATCGTCCATCTCGACCATTGCCGCGATCCCGTGCTCGTCCGCCAGGCCCTCGAGGACGGCTATGGCTCGGTCATGTTCGATGGCTCGGCCCGGCCGCTCGAGGAGAACGTCGAGCTGACCGCCGCCCTGGTCGCGGCGGCGCGGGCGAGGGGCCCCGGCGTCGCATTCGAAGCCGAGCTCGGGCGGATCGGCGGCCGAGAGGACACCGATCTCGAGACGGCGTGGGCCGAGCGCACGACGCCGACGGAGGCCGCGGCGTTCGTGACGGCGACGGACACCGACCTCCTGGCGCCCAACCTCGGCAACCTCCATCGCATGCCCGACGACAGCAGCCGGCTGGACGTCGACCAGGTCCGGGCAATCGCGGAGACCACGCGGCGGCCGGTCGTGCTCCACGGGGGCTCGGGTGTCGATCGGGCCCAGCTGCAGGCCGCGATCGCCGCCGGGATCGCCAAGATCAACATCTCGTCGCGGGTCGGGCGCGCGCTGGCCGCAGGCATCCGGGAGGCGTGGGCCGAGCGGCCGGACGAGACCGACCTGCGGCGCTTCCTCGGCAAGGGCCGCGAGGCCGTGGCGGCGATGGCCACCGACTACTTCAGCCTGACCGGCGCCGCCGGAAGGGCGGCCGCCGAGGGACGAGCAGCGGCCGCAGCGGTAGCCAGACCCGTGTTCGCGGGGGACATCGAGGCGGAGCCAGAGTGACGAGCCGGACGTGTGTCCTCAACCTCGGCCTCAAGAGCATGCGCTGCGCCGTGTTCGAGGACGACGGCCGGCTGCTCGCGATCGCCCACCGGCCGATCGAGACGCTGATGGGCGAGGGTCGCGTCGAGCAGGACCCCGCCGACTGGTGGCGGGCGGCGCTCGAGGTGATGGACGAGGTCCTCGCCGACCGAGGGCTGGCGGCCAGCGTCCGCCGGATCACCGTGACGGGCTCGGCCGGCTGTCTCGTGGCCCTCGATGCCGCGGGCACACCCGTTCGTCCCGCGATCATGATCAGCGACGTCCGGGCCCGCGAGCAGGCGGAGCGGATCGCCCGCGAGGCGGCCTTCGTCGCGCTCGGTGCGCCGGGTGGCCGCGTCACCCCGGACCTGATGCTGCCCAAGGTCCTGTGGTTCCGCGAGGCCGAGCCGGAGCTGGATGCGGGCACACGCTGGTATGCGGCGCCGAACGACTTCCTCGTCCACCGCCTGACCGGCGAGGTCGTGACGGATCCCGACAACGCCACGAAGTTCCTGCACGATGGTCCTGGCGGCGACTACCCGCGGGCCCTGCTCCACGCCCTCGAGGTCCCGCTCGAGCGGCTGCCGCCAGTGTCGCCGCGTCGCGGTTCGACCCTTGACCTCAGAACCGACCTTCGGGAGCGGTATGGCCTGCCCGGGGACGTCCGCGTGGTCCTCTCGAGCTACGACGCGATCTGTGCCGTCTATGGCTCCGGCGTCGCGGGCCTCGGCGACGCGTGCGACGTCTCGGGAACCGTGACCAGCTTCCGGGCGGTGACGGATCGGCGCCTCCGCGACAGCGAGGGTCGGTTGTTCCTGCTGCCCCACGTCGGCGACGGCCGCTACCTCGCCGGTGGCTCGAACAATCTCGGGGGCGGGGTGGTCGAATGGGCCAAGCAGACGCTCTACCCGGACGACCCGAACCCCTACGACACGATGATCGCCGAGTGCCTGGATGCCCCACCCGGCGCGGCCGGGCTGATGTTCCTGCCCTACCTCCTCGGCGAGCGGGCCCCCGTCTGGGACCCGAACGCGCGCGGCGTCTTCTTCGGGCTCGGTCGGAACCACGGACGATCGGACATGATCCGGGCGATCTTCGAGGGCGTCGGCTACAGCGTCCTCGACATCGCCCAGCGGCTGCGGGACATGGGGGTCGACATCCGGCGGGTCGTGGCATCCGGCGGCCTGGCGAGGCTCGAGCCGGTCGTGGCCATCAAGGCCGACATGCTCGGCGTGCCGGTGACGCTGACCGAGGAGCTCGAGACGACGGCCCTCGGCGCGGCGCTCGTCGCGGGCCTCAACTGCGGCGACTGGGAGTCGATCGATTCAGCCACGACGGCCTGTATCCGCTACTCGCGGACCCACGAGCCGGCCCCGGAGCGGACGGCGATGTACCTCGACTTCTTCGGTCTCTATCGCGAGGTCTACGGCCGGCTTCGCGAGACGTTCGCGATCCGCCAGGACCTGATCAGCCGCCACTCCCAGGTCCTGCGGACCGAGCTGGCCCGGAGCGAGAACCTGTGATCGCATTCCCGGAGCCGGGGCTCGTGGGAACCTTCGGCTTCCAGCTGCCCACCCGGATCCGCTTCGGACCGGGGACTCGGCGCGACGTCGGTCCCGTGGCCGCGGCGCACGGTCGGCGGGCCCTGCTGCTGACCGGGGCGTCGTTCCATTCGAACCCGGGGGCGCCGGAGCTCCTCGCAGGGCTTGCCCATGCCGGCGTGGAGGTGGTCGAACGGGCTGTCGGTGGCGGCGAGCCGGACGACGGCGCGGTGCTCCAGCTCGTCGGCCGGCTGACCTCTGCCGAAGCGGACGTCATCGTGGCGGTCGGCGGGGGCAGCGTCCTGGACCTCGCCAAGGCGGCCGCGCTGCGACCGTCCAGGGAGCGCCTCGCCGAACTCCTCCTGGGCGAGCGGGTCGAGCGGCCCGATCTTCCAGTGGTGGCCGTGCCGCCGACGGCCGGCAGCGGCGCCGAGGTCAGCCACGGCGCGATCGTCCTGGACCGCGCGGCCCGTCGCAAGCGAGGCGTCCGGGGCCCGGGCGTGGCCGCCCGCGAGGCGGTCGTCGACCCGGAGCTGATGGCATCGGCGCCATCGAGCGTCGTGGCCGGCTCGGGCTTCGATGCGATCGCCCACGCCGTGGAGACGGCCGCATCCCGCGCGGCGAGCCCCATGGCCCTGGACCTCGCCGGCATCGCGCTGCGGCACCTGCTCGACGCGGTGCCCCGCGCCGCGGCGGCAGCGCCGGAGGCCCGCGACGTCGGTCCGGCCGCCTACGCGGCGATGCTGATGGGCATCAACCTCGCCAACTCGACCACCTGCCTGCCGCATCGGCTGCAGTACCCGCTCGGGGCGGCGACCGGGACCGGTCACGCGGTCGGCGTTGCGGCCCTCACCCCGGCCTGGCTCCGGCGCACGGCCGCGGGTGCCCCGGCGCATCTCGCGCGGCTGGCCAGGCGGGCGGGCCTGGCCGACCGGTCCGCGAGCGACGAGGCGGCCGCGGCGGCGCTGGAGGCGGCCATCCTGGCCCACCTCGACGCGACCGGGATGCGCATCCGGCTGAGGGACCTCGGCGTCATGGCGCGAGACGTGCCGCGGCTGGTCGAGAGCGGCGAGGGGACGCTCCACAACGACCCACTGCCGCCCTCGCCGGACGACGTCCGCGACCTGTACCTGGCCAGCCTCGAGGGAGGGTGACGTGGATGCCCTGATCATGGCCGCCGGCCGCGGCTCGAGGCTCGGGTCGCACACCGACGACCGCCCCAAGTCGCTTATCGATCTCGGCGGCATCAGCCCCCTGGAGCTGCAGCTCGAGCTCCTGGCCCGGCGCGGCATCGAGCGCGCCATCCTCGTCACCGGCTATCGCCGCGAGATGGTCGAATCGGTCGCACGCGAGCGGGCCGCCGGACGGCTCCGGGTCGAGCCCGTCTGGAACCCTTTCTGGTCGGTGACCAACGTCGTGGGGTCAGCCTGGATGGCCAGGGATGAGCTGGTCTCGCCGTTCGTCTACCTCCACGCCGACACGGTCTTCGAGCCGAGCATCCTCGACGACCTCCTCGGCGGTGCCGGCGCCGCACGACTCCCCGTCGACTTCCGCCCGTGCGAGCCGGAGCAGATGAAGGCCGCCGTCGTGGACGACCGGATCACCCACCTGTCGAAGGACCTGCCACCGGAGCGAACGGCCGGCGAGTTCATCGGCATCGGCGTCTTCGAGGCGGAGGCCCTGCCGTACGTTCGAGCCGGGCTCGACGCCGTCATGGCCGACGGCGGGCTGGGCGGCTACTTCGAGGCGGCCCTCAATCACGCCATCGACCGGGGCCTCGATGTTCGAGCCGTGCCGACGGCCGGGCGGGCCTGGACCGAGATCGACTTCGAGCCCGATCTCGCGCTGGCGCGGACGCTCCTGCCCCGGCTGCTGCCCGAGCCGCCCGGTGCGACAACCTGATCGGACGAGGGAGAGCGATGGTTGAGAAGCTCACCACGGTCGAGGCGGCGGCCGAGTTCGGGCCCAACTGGTGCCTGTTCTGGGGCGAGCGCGTCGCGCGCTCGCAGTTCGAGATCTGGCTGCCGTACGTCCGTCGCAGCCGCAACCGCTACGCGGTCATGTCGGGCCACGACGAGATCCCGCCGTGGGTCGTGGAGCAGGTCGCCGGATTGCCCAACGTCGCCGTGCTCGACTGGCCGAATCGAAGCTGGCTGCGGGCGTCTCGTGGCTTCCGAGGCTTCCTGTACATCGTCAACCGCCACGAGAACTTCAGCGTCGTCAGCGCCTTCCCGCGACACGCCCATGTGTGGCTGGGCCACGGCGACAGCGAGAAGAAGGCCAATGCTTTCCGGACCGTGTCGCTGTACGACGCGGTCATGATGGCCCGCTACTCCAACGTCCGCCGCTTCCCGCGGGCCGTGCGCCGCTCGGCCTGGCACGCCGCCTGTGCGACGGGCGCCACGATCGTCGAGGGTGCGACGAAGGATCCATGGACCGACGATCGACGCATCCGGGCGATCCTGTATGCCCCCACCTGGGAGGGCAAGTCGGACCGGGTCGACTACTCGTCGCTGCCCGTCGTGGCGCCGATCCTCACCGCGGCGATGCCGGGCCTGGCCGAGCGCGGCGTCCGGGTCATCATGCGCGCCCATCCCGGGACGGGGACGAGGCGCCCGGAGCGATCGGAGCTCGTCAAGGCCCTGGCCGCGGCGGGTGTCGAGACGAAGGTCCCGAAAGCCGAGGCGTTCGGTGCGGCCGACGTGATGATCAGCGACATCTCCGGCGTGACCGGCGAGTTCCTGTTCACCGAGAAGCCGAACCTCATGCCGGTCTGGCCGAGCCTCGCGAACACCGGCAAGAGTCGGGCCAGCCTCGAGCGCGACTACCCGTGGACCTATCCCTGGGACATCGAGCACCAGGACCTGGCCGCGGCGCTGGCGAGCCTCGAGGGCTCCGATCCGCTCCGCCCGCGCCGGGCGGCCGCGGCACGGTGGATGTTTCGCGGCCACCGCTCCCTGGAAGATGCGGTGAAGACGTTCGACCTGGCCCTGACGATGCCTCGCTGGCGCAAGCTCAACGTGCCGCTTCGGTTCGTGTTCGAGCCGGCGATTCGGCTCCCGTGGCTCGCGCGGTTCCTGGAGCGTCGGCGACGCCGCCGATGATCCGGTGAGCGGCTGGACGCGCCACGCCAAGATCGCGTTCGTCGGGTCGCACGGGATCCGGAAGACCACCGCGGCCCACGGTTTCGCGGCGATCGTCCAGCGAGCCGGGCGGTCGGTCGAATACGGCCGCGAGGTCGTCCGCGACAACCCCCTCGGCTTCAACGAGGGTGCGACCGGCGAGGCCCAGCTGTGGGTCCTCGTGTCGCAGGTCCGCCAGGAGCTCGAGCTGGCCCCGAAGGCCGACGTCCTCGTCCTCGACCGCGGCGTCATGGACAACTTCGCGTACTACCTGCGGGCGTGTGGGGGTGAGGACCGCTTCGACGTCGGGCCGCTCGTCCGTCGCTGGTCGGTGACCTATGACCTCGTCGTCCGGCTGCTGCCGGATATCGGGCTGCGGGCAGACGGCGTGCGGTCGACGAACGACGACTTTCGAGACACGATCGAGGCGATCCTCGACGAGCGCCTGCCGCGGCTCGTGCCCGCGGAGGCCCTGGTGAGCGTGGCCGCGTCGCAGGTGACCGACGCCTACGACTGGTGGCCGATCGCGGAGCTGCTCGCGGCACGAATCGGCGAGCCGCTGCTGGCCGAGGGCGTCGCCGGCCACCGCCTCCGCCGAGGGCGGGCGCGACCCGCGGGCGACCAGGATCCGCGGGAGCAGCTCGAGCTCGAGCTCGGGGACCTCGGACCAGCCGTTCGGTAGGGAGCTCCGCAGGCTGGGCTATCCGGCCCCCGAACGGACGGCCCGTTCGGCCCTCTCGCCGCGGCGTCGAGCGCGTCACCCTGCCGGCATGGCCGTCGCCAGCCCGCCAGCGCACGCTGCGGAGCCCGAGGACGCAGCGGAGATCGACCCGCAGCGCATTCGGGAGGTCCTTGCCTGGGCTCGACGAGACGGACGCCGGCAGCTGCTCGAGCCTGAAGGGCGCAAGCTCCTCGAGGCACTGGGGGTCGACGTGCCACGGGCAGCCTTCGTCCGGGTTGGCGCCTCCGTCAGCGCGGCCGACCTCGCCGAGCTCCGGACCGATCGGGTCATCGTCAAGGTCGTCGCCGAGGGCCTCGTTCACAAGACCGAGCGTGGCGGCGTGGCCGTCGTCGAGCGGCAGCCCGGGGCGATCCGGCTGGCCGTGGAGGAGATGGCCGAGCGCCTCTCGGACGCCGAGCCGAGCGGATTCCTGATTGCCGAGCTCGTCGACCACGAGGCCGGCCTCGGCGGCGAGCTGCTGGCCGCAGTGCGATGGACGCGGGACGTCGGCCCGATCGTCGCGATCGGCGCCGGCGGCATCCACGCGGAGACCCTGGCCGACGACCTCCGAGCCGGTCGCAGGCTGGCCATCCTCTCGCCGGGCCTGACGCGCCGCGATGAGATCGCGGCCGTCCTCGCCGAGACGACGGCCGTTCGCCTGGCAACACAGCCGCAGCGTGGCCGGCCCGCGCTCGTCGATCCGGCGGCCCTTGCGGCGCTCGCGGCGCGACTGCTCACCTTCGCCGATCGGTTCGTGCCGGCCGAGGTGCACGAGCTCGAGGTCAATCCGATGGCCGTCACGCACCACGGGCTCGTCGCACTGGACGTCCTGGTAACCCTTGCCGATCCTTCGGCCAGTCCGGTCAACGCGCCGCCAAGCCGGCCGGTCTGGAAGCTACCGAGCCTCCTCAAGCCGCGCTCGATCGCGATCGCCGGAGTCTCGAGCGGCGAGAACGCCGGCCGGACCATTCTCCGCAACGTCCTGCGCGACGGCTTCGAACACCGGGCCGTGACGATCCTCAAGCCGGGAGCGGAGACGATCGACGGCTGTCGCTGCGTCCCGACGATCGAAGCGCTGCCGGAGAAGGTGGACCTGTTCGTGGTCGCGCTGCCGGCGGCCGCTTCTGCCTCGCTCGTCGTCGAGATCGTCGAGCGTGATGCGGCCGAGACCCTGATCGTCATCCCGGGCGGTCTCGAGGAGAAGGCCGGCGGCGAGGTTCTGGGGGCACGGATGCGCGACGCCTTGGCGGCGTCCCGAGGGCGCCCCGGCGGCGGGCCGCTGATCAACGGCGGCAACTGTCTCGGCATCCGCTCACGACCGGGCCACTACGACACGATCTTCATCCCCGAGTCGCGCCTCGCGGGGCCGAGCGGGCGCCCCGTTCCTCTCGCGATTCTCGCCCAGAGCGGCGCCTTCGCGATCTCGCGGCTGAGCCGCCTCGCGGGCCTCGACCCGAAGTACGTGATCAGCGTCGGCAACCAGCTGGACCTGACCCTCGGTGACTACCTCGAGCATTTCGCCGATGACCCGGAGATCGCCGTCGTGGGCGCCTACCTGGAGGGCTTTGCGGCGCTCGACGGACATGGGTTCCTGGCGGCGGCCCGGAAGTTCGCCGATCGAGGCGGCGTCGTGATCCTGTTTCGCGGTGGTCGCACCCCGGCCGGCGCGACGGCGGGCGCCAGCCACACGGCGGCGATCGCCGGGGACGCGGCCCTCGCCGAGGCCCTGGCGCGCCAGGCCGGCGTCGTGGTCGCCGAGACGCTCGACCAGTTCGACGACCTCGTCGCGGTGTTCACGAAGCTGGAGGGACGGACGATCGACGGTCGGCGGCTGGCGGCCATGTCGAACTCCGGCTTCGAATGCGTCGCGATCGCGGACAACCTCGGTGGCCTGCAGCTGGCGTCGTTCGACGCGACCACGACCGATCGGCTCGGCCGGGCGCTCCAGGCCGCCCACGCGGGCGACGTCGTCGACGTCCACAACCCGGTCGACGTCACGCCCATGGCCGACGACGACGCATTCGCGGCCACTGCGGCGGCGATCCTCGAGAGCGACGCCGTCGATGTCGCGGTGATCGGCAACGTCCCGTTCACCCCGACGCTGCAGACGGTGCCCGGAGCCGACGATGCCACCGTCGTGGCACCCGGCACGGTGGGCGCCGCGCTCATCGACCTGTGGCAAACCACGACCAAGGCGTGGGTCACGGTCGTCGATGCCGGGCCGCGCTACGACCCGCTCGCGAGCGCCCTGAACGCTGCCGGCATTCCCACGTTCCGCACCGCCGACCGGGCCGTTCGAGCCCTCGGCAGGGTCGTCGAAACGCGACTCCGGACAGCCACGGACCGGGTCAGGCCCGCGCACTCCTGACGGCCGGAAGGGCGACGCTGCGCGGTCCGCGGGCGGCGGCAGCCGACATTAGTTACCCTATGACAACTAACGCTCGAGACTCCAGAGAAGGAGGATGGCAATGGTGCAACTGACACAAGAGGCGACGAGGCATCTCGTCCGTGTGCGCGGGGAGCGCGGCGCCGACGCGGCCGCGGGGGCTCGTTTCGTTCCGAGCGGCCGGGGCCGGGTGGGGCTGACGTTCGCGCCGCAGCCGAAGCCGGGTGATCAAGTCGTCGAGTCGTCGGAGATCCCGGTCTACCTCGCGCCGGAGGTCGCCGACAAGCTCGACAAGACCACCATCGACGTCCGCGAGAAGGACGGCAAGGTCGGTCTCGTCATGCGACCCCAGACCGAGGAGGAGCCGGCCACCTCCTGACCATCGACCCCGCCCCAGCCCGACGCTGACCGCCGGCCCGATCATGGGCATCGAGCACCTGGGCGCTCCGGAGGCTGATGCCGAATCGGACCTCGTGTGCGCCGACCCGGTCATCGAGGCGCTCGAGCAGCTCATCGGTGCGGCCGTCGGCGTCACGACGGTCGCCATCGCCCGGGCCGCGCCCGCCGACCTCAGGTTCCAGCAGTGGCGGGCGCTCGTCGTCATCGGCCCGCACAGCGGGATTCGAATCGGCGAGCTTGCCGCACGGATCGGAATGTCCAAGCCGTCCGCGAGTCGCCTCATCGACCGCCTCGAGGCGCATCGGTACGTCTCGACGACGCGCGACCCGCGCGACGGCCGGGCGACGATCGTCACGCTGACAGACCATGGCGCGGAGGTGCGGCGCGCGGTCATGGCGTGTCGGCGAACGCTGCTCACGGAGGCGCTGGGCGGTGATCAGGGCCCCTTACCGACCGTCGGCCCAGAGCTTGCGAAGGTCGTGGGAGCCCTGAAGCGCTACGCCTAGCACCGGTTCCGGCCGAGGCGACGCGTCTCAACCGCCCCGAAGGGCCTCCAGTATCGGCGCCATGGCATCGAGGGCAACCCGCGTAGGTGGCCAGAGGATGACCTCCAGCTGGGTGAAGCCCGCGGCTTCGAACGCACGAAAACCGTCCGCGATGGCGGCCGGCGCTCCCCGGATCGGCACCCCTACGACGTCGTCGGCGCCCGTGACCGACGTTGGTTCCACGACGATGCCGGCCGAGCGGCCGATCGTTGCCGCGTTCCGGCCGCCGGCTTCGCAGGCCGCCAGCAGGGCATCGAGGCGCGGCCCGAACTCCGTCAGGTCACTGCGCTCCTCGACGTACCAGCTCCAGATGTCGGCGTGCTGAACCGCGAGTTGGAGCATCTTCGGGCCTTTCGCGCCCATCATGATCGGGATGCGACCAGGCCGTGGGCCGATCGGCCGATGCTCGAGATCACGCGCTGCGTGGAAGCTGCCCTCGAATTCGGCACGGCCCTCGCGGAGGAGCGGCACGATGACCTGGAGCGCCTCCTCGAACCGTGAGAAGACGTGGTCCTCCGGCAGCCCGAAGGCCTGGGCCTGGCGGCCGGCGTGGCCAGAGCCGAGGCCGAGGACGAGGCGCCCGCCACTGATCTCGTCGATGGTCTCGACCGCCTTGGCGCTGAGACCCGGGTTGCGGTGGAGCGCCGACAGGACCCACGTCCCGACTTTGATCCGAGAGGTCGTCGCGGCGACGGCGCCGCACATCGCGATGCACTCCCACCAACCGATGACCCGCCCGTCCGACGGGCGCCATAGCAACTCGTCGGGGATCCAGACGGTGTCGAAGCCGAGCGCCTCGGCGCGGACGGCGAGGTCGCGGATCTCCCTCCAGCGCGCGGTCGAGCCGTCGACCAACGACTCGCCCATCGGCAGGACAAGGCCGACTTCGAGCATCGCTTCACGCCTCCGAACGGTTCCTCGACCGTCAGTCTGCCACCGGAAGGCGAACTTCCCAGGTGCTTGAGGGCCCGACCCCTCAGACCTTCGAGCGGCCCTCAGCCCAAGCGCGCCACAGGATGAACAGGCCGACGGCGACGACCGCGATCCCCCAGTAGTCGAGCAGGTCGATGGCCGTGCCGCCGATCAACAGCGCGGCGCCGACGATCGTAAGGATCCCGCCGGGGACGACGGGCCACCAGTGGCTCTGGGCCGACTTCATCAGCGTGCCGATGACCCAGATCGAGACGAACCCCAGACCGAGACCCAGGACCACGGCGCCGCCCTCGCCCTGGGAGCTCTCCCAGGTGATCACCTCGGAGGCGACGATCCCCAGCCCGAGGCCGGTCATGATCCCGCCGGGCACGAGATAGCCGTATTGATGGGTGTACACGAACGCGCCGAGGAAGCCCAGGCCGATGACGAAGACGATCCAGCCGCCGACGTCGGCCGTCGGCTCCCAGATCTGGGTAATCAGCCCGATGATCCCGACAACGATCAGGACGAACGCGAAGACCGTTCGATCGCGCCCCGGGCGCGACCCCTGAGCTACCTCTGCCATCTCCGAGGTCCTCCACGCGGGCATCCGGTGCCCGAAATGGGCAGATGGGCTCGGGTGCTCGCGAAGGTCGATTCCACGTGCGGATGCCGTCGATTGGAAGGGCCGGCCGGCACTCGCGCGGCGGGCCGGTGGACTCGAATGGCCGCGAGCGGGGCAGCCGGCGCAGGACGCCGCGTATCCTGACGGGGTGACCCTGCGGGTCGGCATCTTCGGTGCCGGCAACATCTTCGAGCGCGGCTACCTCCCGGCCCTGGTCGAGACCCAGGCCGTGCGCGTCGTTGCCGTCTGCGATACCGACGTGGCGCGGGCCCAGCGCGGCGCCGAGCGACTCGGTGCCGAGGCACTCTCCAGCGACGAGGCATTGCTGGCTCGTTCGGACCTGGACGCGATCTTCGTGCTGACCCCGACCGACAGCCACGCGGCCCTGGCAATGGCGGCCCTAGAAACCGGCCGCGACGTGCTGTGCGAGAAGCCGATGGCAAGATCCTCGGCCGACGCCCGCCGCCTGGCGGACGCCGCCGATCGAACCGGCCGGCGGCTGATGATCGGCCACACCCGCCGCTTCGACGACCGCTGGATCACGATGCGCGATCAGCTCGCCGCCGGCCGGATCGGCGAGCCCGTCTACGTCTACCGCTCCGAGCATGCCTACAACGGCGCACCGGCAGGATCCTGGACCTGGCGCGAGGAGGTCAGTGGCGGCGTCCTGTGGGACGTCGGGATCCATGTCGCCGAGCTGCTCCATTGGTACCTCGGTGGGCTGCCGCGGACCGCCTTCGCGACCCTTCTCCGATCGCGCCCCGAGGCGCAGGCCGGCGGCGCGCCCGACGCCGCGGTCGCGACGTTCGACTTCGGGCCGGACCGCCACGCGGTCATGAGCGTCTCCTGGCTGCACCCCCCGGCCTGGGGCCCGTTCTATTCGACCACCGACGTCGTCGGCACCGGCGGACGCATGGAGGTGTATGAGCGGGAGACGCACCCGGCGACGGTGGTCACGAGCGACGTCGAGATCCCGCGCGATTCGCCGCTCCTGTCGGCCCTTTCGACTGCCTTCCGCCGAGAGATCGAGCATTTCGCGACGGCGGTCGAGACGGGTGCGCCCTTCGCCATCTCGGTCGACGACGCACTCGCCGCGATCGCGATGATCGAGGCAGCCGAGCGCTCGGC
>VEOW01000124.1 GCA_012026785.1 Chloroflexota bacterium
ACGCCGGACAGGTTCACGCCGTCGCGACCGCGGACGGGTGGCCGCGGCGCGTAGTGGGCCCGAAACAGCTCGTAGGTCGCGTCGACCAGGTGCAGCCGCACCGCCGCTGCGCGCGACCGCGGGCTAGGGGAGGGTGCCGAAGCAGTAGCCCATGACGCACCCGGCGGCCTCCATCGCGGCCTTCGCCTTCGCCTCGTCGTCGGGCTGGAGGTTGACCGCCGCGATGGCGTCCTGCAGGACCTCGGTCGCGAATCCCAGGCGCCGCGCGTCGAGGGCCGTGGCGCTGACGCAGTAGTCCGTCGCCAGTCCGACGATGACGACGTTCTCCACGCCCCGCTCGCGCAGCAGACCTTCGAGCTCCGTCGGCTTCGTCTCGCCGGTCGTCGGGTCGCGCATCGTGAAGCCCGAATAGCCGTCTTCGCCGTTCGAGCCCTTCTTCACCGACGGTCCGACGACC
The DNA here is from genome assembly GCA_012026785.1 of Chloroflexota bacterium. GTDB lineage: Bacteria > Chloroflexota > Limnocylindria > Limnocylindrales > CSP1-4 > UBA5189. The sequence goes on from VEOW01000124.1 coordinate 458, forward strand.
TCGAGGTCGGGATGGAACTCGGCTCCCCACGTCCCGGCGACGCAGTGGACCGGCCAGATCCCGCCGTCCTTGGCGAAGTGGGGCGTCGATTCAGGGTGCCAGTCCTGGGAATAGACGACGAACGCGCCGGCCTGGCTCGCTCGCTGCACCTCGGAGTTGACGAGGGGGATGATCTGCTGGCCGTCCGAGACGAACAGCGAACCTTTCGGGTCGGCGAAGTCGTTCTGGACGTCGACGACGACGAGGGCCGCCTTCGAGTCGTAGCGCTCCATGGCCGGAGGTTAGCGCAGCTCGGCGGCGGCGCGGAAGACTGCCCCTCCCGGGCAGACACGGCCCTCCCGGGTAGACACGGCCCTGCCGGGTAGACACGGCCGGCCCGCCCGACGGTGCCCTTCAGCCATTCGATTCCCACTGCATGGTCGCTGCACGCTAAAGGCGGGTCGTTAGCCGCCAGGAGGTTGATCGACGCTGCCGATTTCGCTCCGAGGCAGTCGGCCCTACGAGCGAGAGCGAGCGTCCGCGAGGAGAGTTGCACGTCGAAGACATCCGCCAGGGGGCCTTGTGATAGGGGCTTGTGCTCGGAGCGCCCATGCAGTGGTCATCGCTGCGTTGAAGGCGCCCGGGGCCCTCTCGCTGCGGCTGCTTCCCCGGGCGCGCCGGTCCGACACCCGGCTGTCCGACACCCAGATGTCCGTCACCCGGATGTCCGACACCCAATCGCAACCCGGCCGTCCATGGTTCGAACGCCGACTTGGGCTACGCTTTCGGCGTGAGGTTCGACGAAACCGACCTCGCGGCCCTGAGCGCCGCGGACGAGGTCAGGATCGAGACGAGCGCGCCGGATGGACCCGTCCATCGGACGATCATCTGGGTCGTGGTGGTGGACGGCGAGGTCCTCGTCCGGTCGGTGCGCGGTCCCCGCGGTCGGTGGTACCGCGAGGCGCTCGCCAACCCCGACGTGGCCCTGCACGTCGCCGGCCGCCGGCTGCCGGCCCGCGCCATCCTCGCCGACGACGCCGCGACCATCGAGGCTTGCAACGCCGGCCTGCGTGAGAAGTACCGCCACGACCCGGCGCTTGGAAGCATGCTTCGCGACGAGACCCTGCCAACCACCCTTCGCCTGGAGCCAGCCGCACCATGAGCATCACCGAGCCGCGCAGCAGCGGGATGTACTTCGACGAGTTCAAGCAGCAGCTGCCGGACATCGATCCAAGCGAGACCCGCGAGTGGATGGACTCGCTCGACGATGTCGTCGAGGACGAGGGCGAGACGCGGGCCCGATTCCTGCTGTTCAAGCTGCTCAAGCACGCCCGCCAGCTCCAGATCGGGCTGCCGCCACTGACCTACACCCGCTACATCAACACGATCAGCCCCGAGCAGGAGCCGACGTTCCCCGGAGACGAGGCGATGGAGCGGCGGATCCGGCGGCTGATCCGCTGGAACGCCGTGGCAATGGTCCTGCGGGCCAACAACCGCTTCCCCGGGTTGGGCGGCCACCTCGCCACCTACGCCTCTGCGGCGACGCTCTACGAGGTCGGCTTCAACTGGTTCTTCCGCGGCCGTGACGACGGCCAGTCCGGCGATCAGATCTTCTACCAGGGCCACGCCGCGCCGGGCATCTATGCCCGGGCCTTCCTCGAGGGCCGGATCAGCGAGGCCCAGCTGGACCAGTTCCGGCGTGAGACGCCGCCCCAGAACGGCCAGTCGTCGTATCCCCATCCGCGCCTGATGCCCGACTTCTGGGAGTTCCCGACGGTCTCGATGGGCCTCGGGCCGATCAGCGCGATCTACCAGGCCCGCTTCAACCGCTACCTGCAGAACCGCGGCCTGCTCGACACCTCGGGCTCGCGCGTCTGGGCCTTCCTCGGCGACGGCGAGACCGACGAGCCCGAGACGCTCGGCGCGCTCCACGTCGCCGCGCGCGAAGGGCTCGACAACCTGACGTTTGTCGTCAACTGCAACCTTCAGCGGCTCGACGGCCCGGTCCGTGGCATCGGCAAGATCTTCCAGGAACTCGAGGCCGTGTTCCGGGGCTCGGGCTGGAACGTCATCAAGGTCGTCTGGGGCCGCGAGTGGGACGAGCTGCTCGCGCGCGACGTCGACGGCGTCCTGGTCGAGGAGATGAACCAGACCCTCGACGGCGAGTTCCAGAAGTTCTCGGTCGCCGGCGGGGCGTACATTCGCGAGCACTTCTTCGGTCCCGACCCGCGGCTTCGCCGGCTCGTCGAGCACCTCTCGGACGACGACCTCGCCCGGCTCCGCCGCGGCGGCCACGACTACCGCAAGGTCTATGCCGCCTACAAGGCGGCGACCGAGTACCGCGGCGCGCCGACGGTCATCCTGGCCAAGACCGTCAAGGGCTGGACGCTCGGCCCGGGCGTGGAGGCCCGCAACATCACCCACCAGGCGAAGAAGCTGACCGAGCAGGAGCTCAAGGTCTTCCGCGATCGCCTCGAGCTGCCGATTCCCGACGAGCAGCTCAAGGACGCGCCGTACTACCACCCCGGCCCGGATTCGGAGGAGATCCGGTACCTGATGGACCGCCGCCGAGCGCTCGGCGGGCCGCTGCCGCGGCGCGTCGTCCACCCGGTCCAGCTGCCCGCGCCGAAGGAGACCTTCGACAAGGAGTTCGCGGCCGGCTCGACGACCGCCGTCTCGACGACGATGGCCTTCACCCGGATGCTCCGCAACCTCATCCGCGATCCCGAGCTCGGCGCCCGGATCGTGCCCATCATCCCCGACGAGGCCCGGACGTTCGGCATGGACCCGCTGTTCAACGAGGTCGGCATCTACTCGGCCCTGGGCCAGCGCTACGAGCCCGTCGACTCCGAGCTGATCATGAAATACCGCGAGTCGACCGACGGCCAGGTGCTCGAGGAGGGCATTACCGAGGCGGGCTCCGCGGCCAGCTTCCAGGCCGCCGCGACGTCCTATGCAACACACGGCTTCCCGACCATCCCGTTCTACATCTTCTACTCGATGTTCGGCTTCCAGCGGACCGGCGACCAGTTCTGGGCGGCGGGCGATGCCCGCGCCCGGGGCTTCCTGATGGCCGCGACGGCCGGCCGCACGACCCTCCACGGCGAGGGGCTCCAGCACGACGACGGCCACACCCACGTCATCGCCTCGACCAACCCCGCCGTTCGGCAGTACGACCCGGCCTACGCCTTCGAGCTCGCCGCGATCATCCGCGACGGCATCGTCCGGATGCACGAGCGTGGCGAGGACCTCATCTACTACATCAGCCTCTACAACGAGAACTACGCCCAGGCGCCGAAGCCCGAGGGCGTCGACGAGGGCATCCTGCGCGGGCTGTATCGCTTCGCGCCGGCACCCAAGCTGACGAGTGGCTCGAACGGGCGAACGCGTTCGAAGGCGCCCAAGGTGCGCCTGGTCGGCTCGGGCTCGATCCTGCCCCAGGTCATCGAGGCCCAGACCATGCTCGCCGAGCGGTTCGGCGTAGCGGCCGAGGTCTACTCCGCGCCGTCCTGGCCGGAGCTCCGGCGTGACGCGCTGGCGGTCGATCGCTGGAACCGCCTCCACCCGAAGGCCAAGCCGCGCGTCCCCTACGTCGCCGAGGTCTTCGGCCCGAAGGGTGGACCGATCGTGGCTTCGAGCGACTGGATGAAGACCCTGCCGGATCTCGTCAGGCCGTGGATCGAGGCGCCGTTCCTCACGCTCGGGACCGACGGCTTCGGGCGCAGCGACACCCGCGAGGCATTGCGGGCCTACTTCGAGATCGACGCCGCGAACGTCGCGGCCGCCGCGATGTCGGCCCTCGCCCGCACCGGCGACGTGTCGGCCGACGACGCCGCCAAGGCGCTGGACGAGCTGGGCATCGACCCCGACAAGGCCTACCCGCTCGACTTCTGAGCCGCCCCGGGTCAGCGCGCGACGCCGGTGATCCGCGAGATCGTCCCGTCGAGGTTGGCTGCGTACAGCTCGCCGGCGGCATCCTCGCCGAACGCGGCGATGCCGGGCCCGGCGTTGCCGACCTCGACCGGCTCCCGGAACCCGTCGCCGGCCGCCTCGATCGCCCAGATCCGGCCGCTGCAGTAGTCGGCGAACAGGTAGCCGCCTCGAAGGATGGGCGATTCGGTCCCCCGATAGACGACGCCGCCGATGACCGTGCAGTTGCCCGCGGAGTGGCCGTACTCGGTGACGGGGAGGACGAGCCCATCCTCGGAACAGCGCCGGCTTCCGAAGCAGTGCCGGCCCTCCATCACGTTCCAGCCGAAGTTGAGCCCGCCCCCGCCGGCCCGCGCGACGTCGATCTCCTCCCAGGCGTTCTGGCCGACGTCCCCGATCCACAGGTCGCCGGTCGCCCGGTCGAAGCCCATCCGCCATGGGTTCCGGAGCCCGGAGAGCCAGATCTCCGGTCGGCCGCCGCCATCGGCAAACGGGTTGTCGTCCGGGATTCCGTGGGCCGCCTCGCCGGCGTCGACGTCGAGGCGGAGGATCTTTCCGAGGAGCGTCTCGAGCGACTGGCCATTGCCCTGCGGGTCGCCGCCGCTGCCGCCATCGCCGAGCGAGACGTATAGGTAGCCGTCGGGGCCGAACGCGACGGCGCCGCCGTTGTGGTTCGCGAACGGCTGATCGACCCGCAGGATGACGCGCTCGCTCGCCGGGTCGAGCCGAGTCCCGTCGGCGTTCGCCGTGAGGCTCGAGACGACGGTGTTGCCGTCGGCGTCGGTGTAGTTGACGAAGGCCCGCGGGTCATCCGGGAAGCGCGGGTGGACGGCGATCCCGAGCAGGCCCCGCTCGCCCCCGCTCAGGACCCGGTCGCGAAGGTCGACCAGGGGTTCGCCACCCACGCTGCCGCCGTCGAGGATCCACGCCCGCCCGTCCTGGGAGGCCACGTACAGCCGGCCGTCACGGAGCGCGCTGAAGGCCAGCGGCCGGCCGTCGAGGGTCGCCACCGTCTCGAGCCGCAGGATCACAGCCTGAGGATCGAACGACGTCTCGGGCTCCCGGGACTTTAAGGCGGACGGGGAGGCTCCGGGCGTTGGTCCCGCGGTTGGACCTGACGCCGGCGGAGTCGACGGCGCCGGCGCCGGCCCGGTGGTCTCTGGCGGGCTACAGCCCGCCAGCAGCACCAGCAGCGCAACGGCGGCAGCCAGGCGGCGTTCGCGGGCTCCGCGGCCCCGCTCGACGGGCTTCACTCGATCATCGTAGGAGGGGTCGAACGAACGAGTCTCCGGCGCCCTCCGGCGTGCTAGCCTCCGGCCCGATGGAGGCGTTCGAGCTCGACGCATTGCTGCGGGCGCAGGCCGCCGGCGGCCAGCCCTACCACGAGTTCATCCGGAGCCACGATCTCTCGGTCGGGCTGTACGTCCTGCCGGCAGGCGCCACAGATCCGCAGGGCCCGCACACCGAGGACGAGATCTACCACGTCGTCTCGGGGAGCGGCCGGATCCTCGTCGGCGACGAGGATCGCGCGGTCGTGGCCGGATCGATCGTCTTCGTGCCGGCCGACACCGTCCACCGCTTCCACGACATCGGCGAGGAGCTCGTCGCGCTCGTCGTCTTCGGGCCGGCCGAATACACACACCGAGTGGATCACGACCGCGGCCACCCCACGGCGCACCGCCCGCCTGAGGGTCAGGTCCGCCCTCCGCCGACCCGACCGCCGAGGAGGCGCTCCAGCTCCAGGGCGAGCTCTGCCGCCCGGCCGACCGGGTCGTGGCGGAAGAACGCGAAGACGTCGACGCCATCGGTCAGGAATGGCTCGATCCGGGCCGCCCAGGCTTCGAGCTCGGCAGCGGTGTAGTCGGAGCGCCGGAGCCGCAGGTATACGAACGCAGCGGTCCGCCGGAGCGTCGGTGGTGACTCGTGCTCGTCCAGCTCGGTCACGCACAGCGCCGCGCCGGCCGACCGGAGGGCATCGAACGTCTCGTCGACGTGCCACGAAGTGTCCTGGAGCTCGACTGCCAGGGGAACCGAGGGCGGCCAGGCCTCGAGGACTCCAGCGAGCCGGCGGTCGGCAAGGGCCGGATCGCGGCCGGCCCACGGCCCGTCCCGCCGGATCTCGGCCGGAACCCGAAGCAGGACCGCGCCGAGGCGCTCGCCGAAGGCGCCGAGCGGCTCGGTCAGCCAGGCGATGCTCTCGGCGGGCGTGCCGAGCAGGGCCCGGACCGCCGCGCCGCGTTGGGCCTTGACGGCGAACCGGAAGGCTGGCGGCGTCGCCCGGACCCAGCCGGCGATCGCCGAGGCCGTCGGCCGCCGACGGAAGGTGGCATTCAGCTCCACGGCCGGCAGCTGAGCGCCGTACGCGGCGAGGAGGTTGGCCGGCCGTGTCCCGGGGGGATAGAAGCGCGGCGCCCAGTCGCGGTAGGCGAACCCCGAGGTCCCGACGAGCAGCCGGCCGGTCAGCCGCCGACCCTCGACGAACCGCCGCAGCGTCCGGGCTCGGGCGTCCCGCACAGCCGATCTCCGACCTCGCGCATCGAGCGCTCGACGGCGCCGAGGTCCTCGGCATCGATCGCCGCGAGAAAGTACTCGGCGATGCCCCGGAGGTGGGTCGGCGCCGCGCTCCGCAGGCGATCCACGCCGGCCTCGGTGAGCGCGGCCTCTGCCCCGCGGGCGTCGCTCGCGCAGCTGACCCGCTCGACGAGGCCGTCGTCCACCAGGCGATCGATGAGCCGCGTCGCGCCGCTCTTCGAGAGGTTGAGTCCTTCGGCCAGGCGACCCATCCGGAGGCGCCGCTCGGGGGCCTCGACAAGAATCAGCAGCGCGACGTACTCCTGGAGCGACAGGCCGTGCTCGGCCCGAAGGTCCTCGTCCAGCCGCCGATTGACGTGCGCCTGGGCGCGGACGAACGCTCGCCACGGGGCGAGGCGGGGGTCACGGGGTGTGAGGGGCGCGATCTCGGGCATCGGATGAGGCCAATCGTAGGAGCCGTTGGTTGAGTGGTCAACGAAGGCGCGACTGGCAGTCCAGCGCCGGCCCTCGGGTGGGCGGTGCTCGCACGGGACGCGGCGGCCACGCACGGGCTACGATCGAACGATCATGCCGACCTTCGACGTCGAGGCCATTCGAGCCCGGTTTCCCGCTCTCGCGTTGACTCACAACGGCCAGCCGATGGCCTTCTTCGACGGCCCCGGTGGGACCCAGGTCCCCGACTCGGTCATCGAGGCGGTCTCGCGCTACTACCGCGAATCGAACGCCAACCACGGCGGTGCCTTCGCGACCTCGGCTCGCTCCGATGCGATCGTGGAGGCGGCCCACGCCGCGCTCGGCGACCTCCTCGGCGTGGACGCCGACGAGATCGTTCTCGGCGCCAACATGACGACGCTCACCTTCCACCTGTCGCGCTCGATCGGAGCGGCGTTGCGACCGGGCGACGAGATCGTCGTCACCGGACTCGACCACCAGGCGAACGTCGATCCGTGGCTGGCACTCGCCGCCGACCGCGACCTCGTGATCCGGACCTGGGAGCCGCACCTCGAAGACTGCACCCTCCACCTCGCCGACCTGGAAGCCCTGCTCGGCAGCCGAACCCGTCTCGTGGCGGTCGGCTGGGCCTCGAATGCCGTCGGGACGATCAACCCGATCGCCGACATCGCACGGCCCGTGCACGACGCCGGTGCCTGGCTGTACGTCGATGCCGTTCATGCCGCGCCGCACCTGGCGCTCGATGCCCGGGCGATCGACGCCGACTTCGTCGCCTGCTCGGTCTACAAGTTCTTCGGGCCCCACCTCGGGGCGGTCTACGGGCGCCGCGAGCTGCTGGAGCGCCTGCCGGCGTACAAGGTTCGACCGGCGGACCATCGGTTCGAAACGGGGACCGGGAACTTCGAGGGCGCCGCGGGGGCGCTGGCGGCCGTCGACTACCTGGCGTCGTTTGGCGTCCCGTACGGGGGTGCCGCCGCGGCCTCCTCCCGGCGCGAGCGCCTGGTCGCCGCGATGGCGGCGATCCGGGCCTACGAGCTGGAGCTGTACGGGCACCTCGAAGCGCGACTGCTGGGCGTCCCCGGCGTCCGGATCCACGGGCTCGTCGGCGGCGGGACGATGGACCGCCGGACGCCGACGACGGCGATCACCGTCGAGGGCATGAGCCCGCGCGCCGTGGCAATCCATCTCGGCGAGCGCGGCATCGCCGTCTGGGACGGCGACTTCTACGCGACCGGGTTGATCGAGCGGCTGGGGCTGGCGCCGGAGGGCGTTGTGCGCATCGGCCTGACCCACTACAACACCCGCGCCGAGGTCGATCGTCTCGTCGACGAGCTGGAGGCGCTCGCACCGCGGGCCGCAGGATCGGCGGCCCCGAGCCTCGCCGAGGCGCGATGAGCCCTGCCCCCGACGTCGCCGTCATCGGCGGCGGCATCGTCGGGACCGCGGCCGCGGCGTTCCTGGCCGGCGAGGGCGCCCGGGTCACGCTCTACGAGCGCGAGGCCCTCGCCGCGGGTGCCAGCGGCCGCAACTCCGGGGTCATCCAGCAGCCGTTCGATCCCGTGCTCGCGCCGCTGTACGAGGAGTCGCGGGAGCTGTTTCGGCGGCTGCCGGCCGAGGTCGATTGGCGGGTCGCCGACTTCGACGGACCGCCGGCCGGGCTGCTGCTCGTCTCACGCGATATCGCGCTGGTCCGGGCCGTCGCCGCGAGCCTCGGCGCGACCTTCCCGTCCCTGGCGCCCGAGGTCCTCGAAGGCGCCGCCCTCCGGGAGCTGGAGCCGGCGCTGGCGCCCGAGGTCGTCGCCTGTCGCCTCGAGCTGTCGTACCCGGTCGTGCCCTCCGCGCCGACCTACGCCTTCGCGACGCTCGCCGAGCGACGTGGCGTCCAGGTCCGGCTCGGGCGCGAGGCGCGGCCGGTCGTCGAGGGTGGTCGCTGCGTCGGCGTGGACGTCGCCGGGCGCCTGGAGGCCGCGGGCGCGGTGCTCGTCGCGGCCGGGCCGTGGTCGGCGGCGCTCGTGGACTCCTCAGGGGGCTGGCAGCCGATTCAGGCCCGCTGGGGCGTCGTCGTCGAGACGCTGCTGGCCGAGCCACCCCACCACGTCCTCGAGGAGGCCGGCATGGACGAGGCCCTCGGCAGCGGACCTGCGGCCGGTGCCGCCCGCCACGGGCCCGGGCCGGAGGACGGAGCCGAGCCGGCGCCGACGTTCAGCCTCATCACGGCCGCCGGCGCATCGGCCGTCGGCTCGACCTTCCTGGCCGACGAGCCCGACCCGCCGGCCTGGACGGAGCGGCTGCTGGAGCACGCCATCGGGTTCGTGCCGTCGGTCATCGACGCCCCGATTCGCGAGGTCCGCGCCTGCGCCCGCCCGGCCTCGATCGACGGCCGGCCGTTCGTCGGCCCGATCCCGTGGGCCGATGGTCTCTACATCGCCTCGGGCCACGGGCCGTGGGGCATCTCGACCGGCCCTGCCTCCGCGGCCCAGATCGGCGAGGTCATCCTCGGCCGCCCGAACCGGATCGCGCCCGAGCTGTCGCCCGGGCGCGTTCCGCCACGCCAGGCCGGGCCTATCTGATCCGGTACGTCAGGCTGTCGGTGGCGGCCCCCACCTCGGGCGCGTTGACCGAGCGGATGACCGCCGGCTCCCAGCGGTAGGTGCCGGGCGTCACGACCCGGGCAACGTACGTGAACGTTCGGTTCGGGTCCCGCGGGAACGCGCACCACGACACCCGCTGGCCATCGATCGCGTAGGGGCCGATGCCGGTGTCGTCGTCCCAGTACCGCGTTCGCGTCAGCGGCGCGAGCCCGGACGGGGCGAGATCGGTGATCTGCCAGCAGCCGGTCGTGGCGGACGACTCGAACGAAACCGTGATGACGACTCGGACGAGCCGGTCGTCCGGGGCGTCACCAGCCGGAGTGATCGAGCGGTTGATCGTGACCTGTTGGCCGCTCGGTGCCGGCGTGTCGGCCGAACTCCACGTCGCCACGACGGAGAGCTCGCCGGCCAGCGGCTCGAGCCGCAGGCTGTCGCGCTGCGTCTCGCTCAGCACGAGCGGATACGCCTCCCCCGGACCAAGCTCGATCTCGTGGCGTTCGCCGGCGACCGTCCAGGCAAAGCGGCCGGGCTCGCGAGGCAGTCGCTCGAGCATCGCCCGGGCGTATGCCAGCTCCTGGAGCGCGAAGGAGCGCTCTTGCGACGGGTGGTCGGCCAGGTATCGCGCCACGTCCCGCGCAAACGGCTCGCCCAGCCGGGAGCTGAGGACGAGCAACAGGCCGCCGGCTTCGAGGGTGTCCTCCAGCGAGCCGCCGACCTCGAGACGGACCCATGGCCCGAAGCGCTGACCGCGCGCGCCGAGCAGTTGGCGTTCGATCGTGCGCGCGGCATTCTCGTCCCCGGCCCCGGCAAATCCCAAGGCCAGCCAGAGGCGCTCGCGGATCGTGAGATCGGCCGGCACGAACGCCCGCAGCTCATCGAGCACGTCGTCGCCCAGCCCGGCCAGGACCGCCAGGGCCACGATCTCGCGCTCACGGGTTTCGATCAGGCCGCCCTCGTCGTCGAGCCACTCCCGTGCCCCGCTGCCGTTGAGCCGTTCCGGGGCCACGAGCGCGGCAAGCGCCGTCAGCTCGAGATCGCCCGAGCCGTACGGCAGCAGCGCGACCAGGCCGCGCTGGTAGCGCGTCACGTCGAAGCCTGTCTCGGGCAACGTCGCGGGATCCACGCCGTAGTCGTCGACAAGGATCGCCCGCGCGAGCTCGGCCGCGAAGGCCCGATCGAAGCGCGCGCTCGTCGAGGCGGCGAGCTCGTCGAGCAGCGGGATGAGCGAGCCGCGTCCGGCATCGACGACGAGATACCGCGTCAGGCCCTCGCCGCCGGGCGGCTGGTACGCAGCGGTGAGCGCGTCGTAGCGCGTGGCGAACCCGGCCATTCGGGACGGGATGGTGCGGACGGCTCGGATCAGGGTGTCCGAGAGGTTGGCGGTCGGACCCTCGCCTGCGATCGTGACCCGATGCTCGCCCTCGGTCAGCGTCGGCAACGGAACGCGGACGGCCATGAAAGCCTCACCGGTGACACGAGTCGGGCCGAGCCCGAGGGTCGGTGCCGAGACCGTGAACGTCACCGCGTCGCCGGCCCGCAGCGCCTCGCCGTAGGCCCGCACCCGCAGGACCGGCTGCTCGCCGACGAGGTAGTCCGGCGCGAGCACCGCCTCGACGAAGAACGGTAGCGAGACTGGCAGCTTGACCGAGGCCCGACCGGTTCGCAGATCCGTCGTGATCGCAAATGCCGTCATTCGCCAGCTCGTCAGGTCGTCGAGCAGCTTGAAGGTGGCAGTCGCCCGTCCGTCTGCGCCGGTTCTGACCAGCTGGAACGTGACGTTGTCGCCGAAGTCCTCGCGCCCGCCATCGCCGCCGGTGGCACCGCAGCCACCTTCGAGCGAGCGCATCGCCGAGTGCGTCAGGCCCGCCTGGAGGAAGCCGGGATCGATCGGCCTGAAGAGCGCGCTCGTCGGATCGCCGACCGACGCGGCACCGATCGCGTAGAGCTTCTCGTCGACACCCTGCAGGACGACGTCGGCGGCGATCGGCCGCCCGTCGGGCCGGGTCGTGGTGATCCGGATGGTGGCCGTCTGGCCGGGCTGGTAGCGCTCGCGATCGGCTTCCAGGCGGACGCCGATGCGCAGGTCGCCGAGGTCGGGTCGGACGTTCGCATCCGCGGTCACGTAGCCGGCGCCCCGCGCCTGGACGGCGCGCACGGTGAAGCCTGGCAGGAGGGCATCACCGAGGGTCCGGCGGATGGTTGCATCGCGCGACACGACCGCGTCGACGAGGCCACCCGACGCGACGAGGAACAGGAACCGGCCTTCGTCGGCCACGGCCCCGTCCCCATCGTGGAGGGTCAGGGTCACCGGTTCGCCGAGCCCGACGGTCGTCGAGGGCGTCCCGCCGCAGCCACCACCGGGCAGGAGGTATGAGAGGAACCCGGGCTCCAGGCCACTGGGACTCTCGACCCAGAGCTCCTGGCGAATCTGGCGCCCGGCGGCGTCGGCGGCCCGCAGGACGATCGTGTAGTCGTCACTCTTCTTGGGCGCGTCGAGGTTGAAGCGGAACGCGCCGTCGGACGCGGTCGTCGTCTCGAACGTCCCGATCGTTCGCTCGGATTGGTCGTAGTGGTAGACGGGGACGACCTTCTTTTCGATGAAGTCGTACTCCGTCCCGGTTTGCCGACGGGTCGTCACGTGCTGGATCAGCGTCGCGCTCACCCGGCCGCCGACGATCGGCTGTCCGGTGGGATCGCTGTCCCAGCTCCAGGTTCCGGCAGCCACGGCGGCCTCCACGGCCGCGAAGTCGACGCGGCCGAGCCGGCCGCGCGCGGTGATGGTGGTGCCATCGATCCTCGCTCGTCCGTCGAGCCAGGCGCGCGAGGGGAAGACCATGACCGAGGTGCGGTCGGTGATCTCGCCCTCCTCGGGATTGACCGGCGAAACCCGGATCCCCTGGTTGCTCCAGCCCTCGGGCACGCGCGAGAGGTAGCGAGCGGGCAGCGAGACCGTCGCGTAGCCGTCGGCGTCGGTCGTGACCGTCCGGGACAGGTTCGGCTCATCCCGGCTCTCGCCCTCGGAGACGACCCGGAGCTGGGCGTGCGGAAGCGTCGTGCCGTCGAAGAAGCTGGCCCGGATCGTGATGGTCATCGCCTCGCCGTCGAGGTAGACACGCTGATCCGTGCTGACCTCCAGGCGATAGCTCGGCTTGCGGATCACGGTCACGTCGAGCCACGTGGAGATCGTCTCCTGGCCATCGACGAACAGTCCGAGGACGTAGGTCCCCAGCGGCAGCGCGACGATCGGCACATCGGCCGCGAAGGTGCCGCCTGAGGTGGTCTCCACGGGCACCCGCGCCAGGGCCAGCTCCGGCGAGCCCTCGGCGGGATAGAGGCGCAGCTCCATCTCGCGTGGCACCGATCGATCGGCCCGCAGCCGGGCGGTGCCCCAGGCGTGGATGGTGTCCGTCTGGCGGTACTCCTCGCGGTCGGTATCGAGCAGGAGCCAGTAGCGGTTCGCCGGCTCCGCGGCGGTCGAAAGCCGGTTGTTTCGCCAGTCGGTCCACGAGCCAGTCGAGGCACCGAGGGCGGCGACGATCCAGCGTCCGTCCGGGGCCGTGATCGACACGATCGTCGGCCACGGTTCCCAGTACTCGGCTCGTGGGCGGGGCAGGATCCGGTTCGGCGTCGCGAACTCGGCCAGGCCGTCGGCGTCCGTCAGGCCGAGTTGCCGCCCGTCGGCGGTCGCGACGACGGCGCCGCCCACGCCCTCCAGCGATGCGAGGTCGTTGACCCAGGTGATCGAACGCGTGTCGGTCGTGACGGCGTAGGCCGACAGCGTCCGGATCTGGAGGACGGCCTGGGCCGTCCGCCGCTCGCGCGGGACGACGACGAGGTACGCCCCAGGGTCGAGGTCGACCGGGAGGACGAGGTAGAGGGTGTAGTCCGAGTCGCGGACGAAGCGTCCGTCGACCTCGGCCACGAGCCGAAGGTCGTCGGTCGGGACGAGCGCCGCGCCCGAGGCGCGAAGCCAGCTGTCGGGGCCCAGGAGTCGCTCTGCGGCGGCGACCGTTGCGTCGCGGTCGGGCAGCCGGTAGATGTCCACCGGCAGGGTCTCTGGTCGGTCGACCCGCCCGTCGTCATCATCGTCGTCGGCGTAGCCGATCGGGAGCGCGATCCGATCGCTCGGTCGCAGCGCGACCAGCGGGCGATCGAACGCCACCGGATACTCGCGGACTGTTGACCGCTCGGGCTCGGTCTCGAAGCGGAACGAGACGTCGGCCTCGAGGACCTGGTCGGAACCCGAGATCGCCACCCCGCGCCGAACGGTCACGGCGTAGGCCGTGGCAGGCTGGAGCGGCTGGTCTGGGACGAAGGCCCAGGTTCGGCCGTGGGACTCGAATCGACCAGTGACGGCCGGCTCGATCGCGAAGTGCGCGGCGACGCCGGTTGCCCCGTCCTGGTCGAAGGTCACCTCGATGCCGGTGTCGAGCGGGACATCGACGGTCATGTCGCCCGGCAGGGTGCCGACGACGTGCAACGGCTGCTCTGTCCTGAAGGCCCAGCTGCCGCCGAGCGAGCCGTCCGTGGCGTAGGCGCGGAAGCGGTACAGGACGCCATCGAGCAGCGGCTCCCGTGGCGCGAGGATCGCGACCTCCGGCGTGGCCCCCTCGCGGATCTCGAAGTCGAGGGCCGGCTGCGAGCGCACGCGCTTCGCGAGCTCGACCGCAGGTGACGCGTCGAGGCTCCGGAGCGTGAACGTCGAGTCGAGTGCCACGCCGGCGGCCCCGGCGCGGTCGGGTGCCAGGTCGGCCACGAGCGCAACGGGCGGAAGGTCGAAGTCCTCCCACGGCTCCGGCGTTGGCGTCGGCTCCGGCGAGCCGGTTGCCCCGGGCGTGTCCGTCGGGCGGATGACCACCTGGGTCGGCCCGGGCGATGGCGAGGGTGATGGGACGGGACCGCCCGAGACCTGGACGAGAAAGATCCCGACGAGGGCGACGAGTGACAGGGACACGAGACCCTTGCCGACCATCGCTGCCGAGACGCGACTGCTGAGACGCTGCCACGTGCCGGTCACTGCAGTTGTCCTCCGAGGCCCCCTCCGGGGAATGAGACGATTTGCACGCCAGCGTGTTGCGCGCAAGTGCCGGAGGTCATGTGGGCCCGTCCGGACGCAGCCCGGGCACTCGATATCCTGCGAGCATGACGATCGGGTTCGAATCGCGGTCGGCCCCGCAGCGCGCGGCCTTCGGGGGCCAGAGCATGGTCCTGCCGCTCCGGGACGCCCTGGTCAAGCGGCCCGGGCCGGTGTTCGGGCGGGCGTTCGAAGACCCCGCCCACGGCTTCCTTCACCCGGTCGATCTCGGGCTCGCCCAGCGCGAGCACGACGCGTTCGTCGAGACGCTGTCGTCGCTGGGGGTTCGAGTCCACCGCCTCGAGGAGGAGGTGAACAGCCCCGATCTCATCTACACCTTCGACCCGCTGCTGATCACCGACCGCGGCGCGATCCCGCTCCGGCCCGGCAAGCCGAACCGGCAGGTGGAGGCGGCGACGATCGAACGCTGGACGGGGGCCCGGGGCATCCCGACGCTCGGCCGGATCGAGGCGCCGGGGACGATCGAGGGCGGCGACACGTTCTGGCTCCGGCCGGACCTGTTCGTCATCGGCCGGACGCTTCGAACGAACGACGACGGCGCTCGACAGCTGGCGGGCCTGATGGGCGGGGACGTGCGGATCGTCGACGTGCCGTATTGGCGGGGCTCGGCCGAGCTCATCCACCTCCTGTCGGTCGTCCACCCGGTGGCCGATGACCTCGCCGTCGTCTACCTGCCGCTGCTGCCCGTCGGCCTATGGCAGCTGCTGGTGGACCTGGGCTACCGCCTGATCGAGGTCTCCGACGCGGAGTTCCCGACGCTCGGCTGCAACGTCCTCGTCGTCCGCCCGGGGGTGGTGATCGTGGCCGAGGGCAACCCCGAGGTGGCTCGCGCCCTGGCTCGGGCGGGCGTCGAGGTCCACTCGTATCCCGCCTCCGAGATCGGGATCAACGGCTCCGGCGGACCGACCTGCATGACCCGCCCGATCCTGCGCGGCTGAGGCGCCCCGGCGCGGGTTAGCGGGCGGCGACGGCTGCGATGGCGGTCCGGCGCTGGAGCAGGATCCAGACCGGGATCGCGACGAGGGCGGCGCCGAGGATCCCGAGACCGGTGTAGCCGGCGACCGACACGATCACCCCGGAGCCCAGGCTGGCGATCGCCGAGGTGCTCCAGATGACCGCGTCGGCGAGGCCCTGGATGCGGGTCCGCTCGGCCAGCTCGAGGCCCGACGACAGCAGCGCGCTGCCGGCCACGAAGCCGAGGTTCCAGCCGAAGCCGAGCAGGAACAGCGCGATGAAGAGGATCGTGGCGTCGTCGTCGGGCGCGAAGGCGGCAAGGGCCGAGGCGAAGGCCAGGACGGCCGCGCCGAGGAAGATCGTCGTCACCGAGCCGAGGGCCTGGGCGATCCGGCCGGACAGCGGGGCCAGCGCGAACATTCCGGCGACGTGGCCGCTGATGACGAGCCCCACGACCTCGAGGCCGTGGTGGTGGTTCGTCAGGTGCAGGGGCGTCCAGGTCATGACCAGGACCATCGTGAACTGGCCGGCGACGAGGGCCACGATGGCCGCGAGGACCGTCGGACGGCCGAGGATCGCTCGAAGCGGGGCGGCGTCGGGGTCGCCGTCCGCCCGGACATTGGCGTGGTGGGCGAGGGCGTACGGATCCGGCCGGAGCAGGAGGAACTGCAGGAGCGCCGCCGCGCCGACGAACGCGACGGGCACGAGGAACGGGCCGGCGAGCTCGGGCAGGCCG
>VEOW01000114.1 GCA_012026785.1 Chloroflexota bacterium
CGAGCGACCGCATCATCCTCGCCGGCATGGCCTTCGAGGCCCGCCACGGCGTCCATCCGCACGAGAAGGTCGAGTCGCAGCCGTTCGAGGTCGACGTCGAGCTGGGCCTCGATCTGTGGCCTGCCGGTCGGTTCGACGACCTGTCCCGAACCGTCGACTACGGCACGGTCTACGAGGCGGTTCGGGCGATCCTCGAGGGCCCCAGCCACGACCTCATCGAGAGCCTCGCCGAGTCAGTCGCCCAGGCCGTTCTCGAGGCCCATCCGCCGGTGCGGGAGGTCGTGGTTCGAGTCCGCAAGCCCGGCGTCCAGCTGGGCGGGCCGCTGGCCTTCGCCGGGGTCGAGATCCGGCGGCGCCGCTAGGGCGTCAGGTCGGGCGGCCGCACCCCGAGCGTCACGCTGACCTCGATCTTCGAGCCGTCGCGGAGGACCTCCATTCGAATGGTCTGGCCCGGGGCGTAGCTCGTCAGGACCGCGTCGAGCGGGTGCTCCGCGTCGATCAGCTGGTCCTCGATCCGCAGGATGATGTCACCGGATCGGAGCCCGGCCGCCTCGGCGGGGCTGCCCACGGTGATCGCCGGCAGCTCCTCGCCGGTCGCGTTCTGGGCCGGGCCGACGAGCGCGCCGTGATCGACCGGCAGGTTCTCCTGTTCCTGCAGCTGCACGTCGATCGAGCGGAATCGGATCCCGATGTAGGGTCGCTCGAGCGGCTGTCCGTTGAGGGCCTGGACCATGATCGGCCGGGCAATGTCGATCGGAATCGCGAAGCCGATGCCGCTGGAGCCCTGGGCGATCGCGGTGTTGATGCCGATGACCCGGCCGGCGGCGTCGAGGAGGGGCCCGCCGCTGTTGCCGGGATTGATCGCCGCGTCGGTCTGGATGAGGTTGTTCAGGCGGACGCCGCTCTCCACGACCACCGTTCGCCCGGTCGCCGAGATGATCCCGCTGGTGACGCTGTTCGAATAGGTGCCGAGCGGGCTGCCGATCGCGATCGCGAGCTGGCCGACCTTGATCTCGGCCGAGTTGCCGACCGGTGCGGCCGGCAGGTCCTCGGCGTTGATCCTGACGATGGCGAGGTCGGTCAGCGTGTCGACCCCGTAAACGCGGCCGCTGAAGGTCCGGCCGTCCTTGAGCTCGACCTCGAGCTCGTCGGCGATCGCGTCGCGGTCGGTCTCGACGACATGGCGATTCGTCAGGATCCAGCCGGCCGCGTCGTAGATCACGCCCGAGCCGACACCCTGCTGGGGGATCGTGCCGCCGAAGACGTCGGTCGAGACGCCGCGGGCGGTGATGCGCACGACCGCCGGGCTGACCTTCGCGGCGGCCTCGATGACGGCCGATGATTCGTCGATCGCGACGGGGATACCGGTGCTGCCGGGCAGCGATTGCGTGGCGGCCGGCCGGGCGCCGGAGTCCAGGGCACCGGTGGCCTGCAGCGCGATGACGGTTCCGCCGGACGCCAGGACAGCCGACAGCAGCGAGGCGGCCAGGATCGGCCCGAGGGGCGCCCGCGTCCTGCCCTCCGGGACGGTCGAACGGACAGGCTCGAGGACCGGTGTCGGCTCGGGTCGGGCTGCCGAGGTGCTCGGCTCGGTCGGCGACCATGAGCCCCTGGGCCACTCCGGGCGCGGTGACGGTGGCGGGGAGTAGGCGACGGTCGCGGCCTCGTCGGACGGCGCCTCGGGTCCGACCTCCGGCTGCGGTGCGTCAGGCTGCTCGGCGAGTCGCGGGTCGTGGGGTTCGGTCATGCGCCAGTGCTCATCGACCACTCAGGGTGCCGGTTGGGGGTTGAGATTCTTCGGGCTGGAGGATGAAGTTTCCACCACCCGGCCCGAAGGTGCCTCCGGCGGCACGTTCGGCTGGGCCGGCAGGGTGACCCGGAAGGTGCTGCCCTGGCCGAGGCGGCTCTCGACCTCGACCGTCCCGCCGTGCATCTCGACGATGCTCCGGACGATCGCCAGGCCCAGCCCGCTGCCGGAGCCGCGAGCCTCGCTGGCGCGGGAGCCGCGGAAGAAGCGGTCGAAGATCCGCGGCAGCTCGCCTGGATCGATGCCGATCCCCGTATCGGATACCTCGATCGTCGCGCCGCCGCCGGCGTCGCCCCGAGCCACCACCCGGACCGACCCGCCGCGGCTCGTGAACTTCACGGCATTGCCGACCAGGTTGGACACGACCTGGCTGATCCGGACCGGGTCGTGGCGGATGACGATCGGGCTGTCCGGCAGCTCGAGCGTCAGGTCCACGCCTCGCCGTCGCGCGGTGGTCATCGAGCCGTCGACCGCCTGCTCCACCGACGATCGGAGGTCGTCGCGACGCAGATCGAGCAGCACGAGCCCCGAATCGAGCTTCGAGAGCTCGAGCAGGTTCTGGGCCAGCCAGTCGAGCCGCTCCAGCTGCGCGCGACTGGCCTCGAGAAACTCGAGGCGGGTGCCCGGATCGTCGGCGGCGCCCTCGACGAGCAGCTCGTTGAAGGTTCGCAGCGCGGCGATCGGCGTCCGCAGCTCGTGGGACACGTCGGCCAGGAACTCGCGGCTCCGGTCCCGGTCACGGCGGATGATCTCGACGCTCTCCTGGAGCCGGGCGGCCATGGCGTTGAACTGCAGCCCCAGCTCGGATAGCTCGATCGCCCCGGCCTGGAGCGCCTCGTCGGGGACGCGGCGGGCGAGGTCGCCCTCGGCCAGGTCGCGGCTGGCCTCGGTCAGCCGCCGCAGGGGGGTCGTGAAGCGGCGGGCGAGAGTGGCCGCGATGACGATCGCCACGGCGAGCGCGACGAGACCGATGATCGCGAGCAGGCCGGTGACGTTGCCGATCGCCACGGCGCGGTAGGTGTAGGGGTTCGAGAGGACGACCTCGATGGCGTAGTCCCGCGGCGGAACGGCGACGAGATAGGGCTCGCTCGTCAGGCGCTCGCGGGTCTGGCCGTAGGTCGGCTCGACGACCTCCTCGTCCAGGACGGCCGTGAAGATGCCGTTCGTCGCCGGGATGAATCGAGGATCGGCGCCGTCGGTCAGGCGGCCGAGCCGGATCGTGACGTCCGCCTGGGCCAGGGTGTTGGCCAGGAGCCGCTGGTTCCGGCCGCGCTGCAGCTCGGAGACCACCAGCTGCGCGACGGCCCCCTTCTCGGTGACGATGTCCTTGAGGGGGCTCACGCCCTCGGTGATCACCCTGACGTACTCCGCGACGGCCGCGGCCCGGCTGTTCAGGACGTCCTGCTGCTGCTGGTCGAAGTAGGCGCCGAGCCGGTTGAGGACGATGGCGCCGACCAGCCCGAGGGTGATCGCGACGACCGCCACGAAGCCGAGCGTGAGCCGCCCCTGGAAGGTCCGCGGGGTGATGCCGACGCGGTGGGGGGACGGATCTCGCTGCGGCGACCCGACCCAGCCGGGTAGCTCGTCGCGCCTGGCGCCGGGGTCGTGCATCGCCGATCAGCGCTCCAACCGAGGCTCAGCGCTCGGCGAAGGCGTAGCCGACGCCGCGAACGGTCTGCACGAAGGCCGGATGGCTCGGGTCGTCCTCCAGCTTGTCGCGGAGGTGGCTGACGTGAACGTTGATCGTCTTCTCGTCCTGGTCCAGGGCATCGTAGTCCCGGAGCAGATCCAGGAGCTCCGACCGGGTGTAGACCCGCCCCGGCTTGCTGGCGAGGTGGCGCAGGATCTCGAACTCGGTCGGCGTGAGCGAGATGCGCCGCTGGCCACGTTGGACCCGCCGCCGATCGAGGTCGATCACGAGGTCGCCGTGCCGGATCACCCGGCCCCCGGCCGCGTCCGCGAGGTCGCCGTAGGCCCGCCGCAGCAGGGCCCGGATGCGGCTCATCAGCTCCCGCAGCCCGAACGGCTTCGTCAGGTAGTCGTCGGCTCCGAGCTCCAGCCCGATGACCTTGTCGACCTCCTCGTCGCGCGCGGTGAGCATCAGGACCGGCGACTTCGTCCCGGCGGCGCGGATCCTTCGAAGGACCTCGAAGCCATCGATGCCGGGCAGCCTGACGTCGAGCAGCACGAGGTCCGGGGCATCCCGCGTCGCGACCTCCAGCCCCTCCTCGCCGGAGCGGGCGAGGGTGACGTCGTAGCCCTCCTGCTGGAGCGCGTACTGGATGCCCCGCGCCACGGCGTGCTCGTCCTCGACGATCAGGATGGTCGCGGCCATTTCGTGCCGTCGATCGTACACCCGTGCTCCTGGGCACCCTTCCACCGACTCGTGGCAGGGCCGCTCTGGCCGCACCTTGCTGACTCCCGCGAACCGTCGAATCTGTCCCCCGGCAGGGGACACGCCGGCGCCATGCTTCGCGACACGAGAGCCTGATGACGTGGAGGAACTGCCGAGTTTCGCCGCGGTCGTGGTACCGTGTGCGCCCGACACCAACCTCCGGAGGCCCAGTTCCGCATGTCCACCGCCCGCCCATCGCTCGCCGCGGCGCCGCGCGAGGTGACCGGCAAGAAGGTCGCCAAGCTGCGCCAGGACGGCCGCCTGCCGGCGGTCGTCTACGGCCGCGACGTCGAATCGAACAGCGTCTCGATCGATGCCCGGGAGTTCGAGGCGCTTCGCAGGCAGGTCGGCCCGAACACCCTGCTCGACCTGAAGGTCGCCGGCCGCAAGGCGGCGCCCGTGCTCGTCCACGACGTCCAGCTCCATCGCGTCACCCGGCGGCCGCTGCACGTCGACCTGTACGTCGTTCGAATGACCGAGGAGCTGACCGTCGACGTCCCACTGGTCGCCGACGGCGAGTCCGAGGCGGTCGCCGTCCATGGCGGGACCCTGCTCCACGTGACCGAGCACGTCCGTGTCCGGGCCCTGCCCGACAAGCTGCCCCAGTCGATCCACTACTCCATCGAGTCGCTGGCAACCTTCGACGACGCGATCCACGTCAGCGACCTCGACGTGCCGGCCGACGCGACGTTGCTCACCGATCCCGGTGAGATCGTGGCCAAGGTCCTGCCGCCTCGCGTCGAGATCGAGGAGGCCCCGGCGGTTGAGGAGGCCGCGGAGGCCGCGGCCGCCGCCGAAGGCGAGGCGCCAGAAGGCGGAGCGCCGCCTGCCGAGGCGCCCGAGGGCGGCAACTCCGAATCCGGCGAGGAGAGCTAGACCTTCGACCGCGTCGACCCGGCCCGACCGGTCACGTAGACGACCGGCAGCCGCAGGGTCAGGGCCGCTTCGTCGAGGGTGGACAACCGATCGAGCATCCGGCCGAGCAGGTCCTCGCGCTCGGCCGGCTCGAGCTCGTCGAACAGCGATGCCTCGTCGAACCGGCTGAAGAACTCGAGGTAGCCGGCGGCATCCCAGCGATGCTCGAGCTCGCCAGCCGTCGCCCGAACGTCCCGGAACCCCGCCCGTCGCATCGACCCCGCCGCGGCGGCGACCGATGCCGGGTCGCCGGACCGCGAGTCCGCCTCCGGCGGATCGAAGCCCGCCTCGTCGAGGACGTCGTTGACGATCCGGTCGGGCTCGTACGGCCGATCGCCACGGAGCCAGGTCACCCAGCCGAATGCGGCGCCCGGCTGCAGCACCCGCCGGACCTCCCGAAGCGCGGCTCGGCGGCTGGGCACGAGCTGGAGCACGAACGACGACATCGCCGCCCCGAACGCCGCGTCGGGATACGGCAACGCTGCGGCGTCGGCGACCTGCCGCTCGAATCGCGCGGCCAGGCCGGTCGGCAGCCGCTCGGCGGCCGCGCGGCCGGCAAGGGCGAGCATCTCGCTCGACGCGTCGATCCCGGTGACGCTGATCGTCGGCCAGCGCGTGAGCGCGGCGACGGCAAGAGTGCCCGTCCCGGTGCCGAGGTCGAGCAGGCGGAGGTCCCCCGGTCCGTCCAGCGGCCACAGCGGACCGAGGTGATCGAGGAGGACCTCGGCGGCCGGCCGGATGACGGGGCCCCACCAGCGGGCGTAGCCCTCGGCGATCGTGTCGTAGCGGGTCTCGGTCACCGCGGCATGGTAGGGCTCGGCTACCCGACCGGCCCCGCGCCCAGCGCTCGCCACAGGTCGGCCGCCCCGTCGAGCAGCGTCCAGAAGCGCGCCGGGGCATCGCCCGCGACTCGCCCGCCGTCGCGGCGCCGGACCGCGATCACCCGCCGCTCGATCCGGCCCGTGCCGACCAGGTCGACCCGTTGGAGTGTCCCGGCCCGGAGCTCGGCCGCAACGGCCGTGGTCGGCAGCAGCGCGACCCCGAGACCGGCCAGGACCATCTGCTTGGCCGCGTCGATGTTGTCGAGCTCGATGACCTCACGCGGCCGGCGCCCGGCCTGGCGGAACACGGCGTTGGTCAGGTCGTAGTAGCTCGACGTCCGATCGAACAGGATCAGCCGGCTGTCCCGGACCCGCTCGGGCGCGATCCGGCGGTGGCGGGCGAGGGGCTGGCCGGGCTCCACGACCAGGACGATCTGGTCGTCGTACAGGGCCAGCGTCTCCAGATCGGGATGGTCCAGCTCGCGGAGCAATGCGACGTCAACCTCGCCGCGGACCACCATCTCCAGGACCTCTTCCGAGTGCCCCGTTCGCACGACGAGCCTGACGCCCGGGTTGGCGGCCTCGAACCGGACCAGCAGCGACGGCAGCACGTAGGTGCTGATCGCTGGCGCGGCCCCGAGGGTCAGGTGCTCCGCGAGCGGCAGATCCTCCACGGCCTGGACGGCCTCGCGCAACGCCCGCAGCGCCCGCTCGGCATGCGGCAGGAACGCGATCCCGGCGTCGGTCAGCTGCATCCCGCGCCGTCCGCGCCGGAACAGGGGCCGGCCGACCTCCGCCTCGAGCGAGGTGATGCGGGCGGTCAGGGCCGGCTGCGAGATGAACAGGCTCGCCGCGGCCCGGCTGAGGTTCCCGAGCCGCGCGACCTCCACGAATCCCTCGACCTGTGGCAGCTGCATCGACCACGCTCCCTTCGGTCGTTACGGCGGCATCGCCACGACGATCGTTCGTGCTCAGCCATCGACCGTAACGATGGAACACATCATATCGATCGATTGGACAGGGCCTTCGGGGCATGGCACGGTTGCGCCTCCCCCATCGACGGAGGTGGCGTCCCATGTATCCACCCGTTCCGACACGGATCACCATCGAGCTGCACCCGGCCGCCCACGATGGTGGCGCGTGGACGGCGGCAACCCAGGTCACGGCTGTGGGGTCGAACGACGCCCAGCTCGTGGCGCCGGTCATCGCGCCGGTGGTCGGCGAGCCGCGCGAGGCCGTTGAGCTACCGGCCGCCTACGAGCCGGCCGACTGCACCTGCGCCGACGGCCTGTGCAATGAAGACCATGCCAACGAGTGACCGGCGGCGCGGCATCCGCGCCCTCCCCGACGCGCGCGACGGCCACGAGCTCGTCGCGTCGCCGCTCCAGCCCGAGGGGTTCACGGTCCCGGCGTCGCGCTGGACCCCGCCCGCGACCCGCTTCCGGTCGCTCCTCGAGGGCGAGCCGTACCTCTTCGGGCCGGGCGTCTACGACCCGATGGGCGCCCAGCTCGTCATGTACCACGGCTTCAAGGCCGTGTACTTCAGCGGCTACTCGTTCGCGATCGGCCATCTCGGCACGACCGACATGGACCTCTACAGCGGCCCCGAGATCGCCGACGGCGCGCGCCGCACGGTGAGCGCCCTGCGCAAGTTCCAGCTGACGATGGCCGTCGGCGACCCCGACACGGGCATCGCCCCGAAGCCGCTCGACATCCCGCCCGTCGTCGTCGACATGGACGCCGGCTACGGCAACATCTTCAACGTCCAACGCCAGACGGAGCTGCTGGTCACCGCCGGCGTCGCGGCCGCCCACCTCGAGGACCAGGTCCTCCCGAAGCGCTGCGGCCACATCGGCGGCAAGGCCCTCGTGCCGGCCCAGGAGATGGTCGGCAAGCTCCGGATGATGCGGGCCGTGGCCGACGACCTTGGCGTCCCCGACTTCACCGTCATCGCCCGAACCGATGGTGTGTCCGCCGTCGATGCGCCGGAGCGGGCCCGCGGTCTGAGCCTCGCGATCGCCCGCGCCTGTCACTACCTCGAGACCGGCATCCCGGACCTCGTGTGGTGCGAGTTCCCGACCTCCGATCGCGAGCCGGTCGAGCAGTTCGCCGACCAGGTCCGGCGGCGCTTCCCCGACGCCCGCTTCGCGTTCAACTGGTCGTCGTCGTTCAAGTGGTATCTCGACTCGAACCCGCTGACGTTCGCCGAGCTCGGCGAGCTTGGCTTCAAGTTCATCTTCATCACCCTGGGTGGCCAGCACGCCGCCGGCCACGGCTTGTCGACCCTGCTGTCGGCGATGGCCGAGCGGCAGGAGCAGGGCTACATCGAGCTCCAGCGGCGGGAGTTCGAGCCTGGCGCCGACGTGCCGACACGGTCACATCACGAGTTCAGCGGGGTGCCCTACCACCACCTGCTCGGCAAGTCCTACGACGCGGCGCGCCTCGGGCGCGAGTTCGTCGAGGAGCTGCCGGAGGAGAAGGTCGTCTAGCCAGCCACCACGGCGGCGCCCACCGCCCCAATCGAGGGCAA
>VEOW01000141.1 GCA_012026785.1 Chloroflexota bacterium
CATGGGAACCTTCACGAAGATGTTGGGGGCCAACTTCGCGAAATGACGACCCTCGCGGAGCATCCCGTCGACGTCGTCTGCGACGACCTCCGCACTGACCGGCCCAGACGTGATCTCGCAGATCTGCTTGAGGACGTCGTCGTAGCTGCCGCCCACCTTGGCGAACAGGGACGGGTTGGTGGTAACGCCGTCAAGCACACCCCAGCGGGCCGCCGTTCGGATCTCGTCGATCCCGGCGGTGTCCAGAAAGATCTTCATGACTGATTCCTCATGCTTCGGCGAGCAGCTCGTCGCCGTTGACCTGCAAAGGCAGCGATCTGACAGGCCGCTGCGCCGGCCCGCGAAGGACCGCACCAGAGGTCACGTCGAACTGGCTGCCGTGGCACGCGCAGGTGACGGTCGTTCCTTCGAGTTCGCCGTTCGCCAGAGAGCAGCCCATGTGGGTGCACGTGTCGTCGAACGCGTACAGATGTCCACTCGCGTTCGCCACGTTGACCTTGGTCCCGTCGACGACGAAGACGCGCATCTGCCCGTCGGCGACGTCATTCGCGTTGCCGATCTTTACCAAACATGGTTCTCTCCATTCGTTCCGATTTCGGTGAGCTTCGATCAGGCAGGCAGACCTACCCGGCGCCGCCACCGACGAGCACGCTTCCATGCATGTCTTTCGGATGCAGCGAGCAGTCGTAACGGAAGAGGCCAGGAGAGGTGAAGGTGAGAGAAACGCTCTCCCCTGGCTTCATCATCTGGACCTCGCCGGTGTCCAGCAGGCGGACCGAGTGCGTGAAGTTGTCGTGGTTCGTCCAGGTGACTTCGGTGCCGGCCGCAACGGTGATGTCTTCGGGCGCGAAGCGGTACGACCTGGGCAGATCGACCTGATTCGTGGCGACGGGGGCCGCCAGCGTGGCCGCTTCGCTGCAGGCGGCGAGCACGAGTGCAAAGAGGACGGCGAGTGCCGGGCGGAGGGGATGCCCGGCACTCGCGGGGAGGACGAGAGACATGGTTAGCGAGCCGCGACCGCGCTGGTCGCGCGACGCGCGGTCCAGCTGAAGATGAGGATGAAGGCGAGGAGGTCGAGCACCTCACTGACGGTGTGGGCGAAGAGGAACACGGTCCAGTCGAGGTGATAGGTCATGTAGCTGAGCTCGGCGAGCGCGAACAGGCTGAAGCCCCAGCCGAGGACGCTCGCTCCGGCGCCAAATGAGCGCCAGGCGAAGTACGAGCCGATGAGAAATGCCGTGGCATGGATGGCCAAGAAGCCCAACGCCGGAATCTGGTTGATGAAGTCGCCGAATGGCATTTGGAATTACCTCCCTTGGGGGGCGTCGCCGCCGGGGCGGCGACGCAAGCGCACGCCGTCGACGAGAACGCCGATGAGCACGAGGGCCATACCGACGAAGACGACCAGGTGCGCGGACAGCTCCGGACCGGTCATGCCGCCCTGGTGGTTAGCGAGAGCCGGATCCAGGTGGGCGACCAGATCGGCCGCGATCCCGAGGACCATGACTGCGAATCCGAGCTTCGATCCGAGGGGCACCTGATGCGTTGTCTCGGACACCCGTTCGATAACCGCGACCCTTGACATCAGCTTCTCCTGTTGGGCTGCCAGGACACCGAATGGCCTATCTACAGGACCGTAGGACCGCGGCCTCTACCGAGACCGAAATCAGGGTGAACAGCGTGTGAATTTCGGCAGGGCTTGCGTCGATTCCACCTGGCTAGCGATCCGGAAGTCGACCGGCTCGATGCCCACGCGCGACTCGACGTGGACGCGGAGAGTGGGCTGGTGGCAGCCGCGGAGTTCGGGCGGCATATACACGTCACGTTCACGCGATTTCGCCGGAGCCACGAGACGCGCGACCTAGGCTGGCCAGTGACCCCAAGGGAGGACACGCATGCCAGAGACTGGTACGCCCATCTACCGAAGTGAGCGCGTATCGCTTCGTCAGCCATCTGAACCCGCGCGGGACGGTTCAGTCATCCAGCCCGCGGTGGATCAGAAGCCTCCGGAGCCATCACCGTGGCTGGCCAGATCTCTGGCGCGCGCGCAGGCGCGGGGCCGGCTCGAGACTGAGATGCGTGCACTCGCCGTCGACTTGCTTGGACGTTGCCAGCCTGGAGAGCTTCCAACCGACTGCACCGCATGGCTCGCGGCTGCCATCGAGGCCGCGGTGAAACCCGTCTGTGACGCGTCGCTGGCGGCGCTGGCCAAAACGCTCGATGCCCAGCTTGCCGCCGCGCCTCCTGGGGTCTTGCAGCGCCTCCAAGCAGCGGAGGCTCGACACGATGCCGGCTGCTTCTGAACACCGCGGTCGGCCTGCGACCGCACGCTCCGATCAATCGTCAGGAGGATGGAAGCGCGACGATGACACAGCTTGGTCGGGCTCACTCGCCGAGCAGGAGCGTCCGATGACATCGAGCAACATCCGATTGCAGCGCGCCTACGAGGATCCACAACCTGAGGACGGCCATCGCGTGCTCGTCGACCGGGTATGGCCCCGGGGCAGGACGAAGGCCGAGCTACGGCTGGACGCCTGGGCGCGAGACCTCGGCCCGAGCAGCGGCCTTCGGAAGTGGTTCGGGCACCAACCTGCGAGGTGGACCGAGTTTCAGAGGCGCTATCGCGCGGAGCTTGCCCAACCGGAACGGGCACAGGCTCTCGACGCGCTCGCGACGATTGCGCGGAGCGGCCGGGTCACGATCGTGTATGGCGCGCGCGACCAAGAGCACAATCAGGCCCAGGTGATCGCGGACGAGATCGCCCGACGGCTCGGCGTCGCTCCGTCTGGCGCGAGCGGTGAGGTGGATGGCCGTTAGGTCGTCTAGCCTCGGCCCGACCCCGGTGGACCGTCACGTCGCACGGTCCACCGAGCGGCGTGACGGAGCGCCTCGTCGACCGTGCGCTCGACCTCTACCGAGCCCCGCGGATAACCTGCGGCACGCATCAGTTCTTCGAGCCTGGCCGCGGCTCGAGGGCCGTTTCGCAGGAGGCCCTCACGGACGACTTGTTCGTGACATCTCTCGTACTTCGTCACGAAGTCACTGTCATCCCAAGGCACCAGCTCTGTCCGAAGGTGCCCACGGATCCGAGTTGACTGCAGGTTCTCAGTATCGTCAGGCATTTCTGACTCCTTGCCGAGTAGTGCCGCTCTCACTCGACCGAGACCACCGTGACGACTCGACGTCCCGCAGGCGCTGCGACCTCGACCTCGTCGCCGGGTAGGCAACCCAAGACGGCCGACCCGAGTGGCGAATCGGCGGAGATCCAGCCCTGTGCCGGGTCGCCATCACCCGGGAACACCAGCGCATAGGTGACTGACTCGCCGTCGGCTTCGAGGATGGTGACTCGGCGACCGATGACCACGGCATCCGACTCATGGTTTCGCTCGGCCGCGTCGAGCACTCCCGAGAGCACGTCCAGCCGCCGTGCGGCCTTCATGGCCTCCAGGTCGACTACGCCATCGGCCACGTCCCCGGATAGCGAAGCCAGGTCGCTTCGCAGACGCCCGAGTTCATCGACGAGTGAAAGCCAGGCCTCCCCTGTCATCGGCCAGCGCGACGGGGGCGAAGGCTGTCGTATCGCGAGCTCGGTCATGGTCAGGCCTCCTCCTCATGGGGCGGGTCCATCGGCTGCACGGCTGAGGTAGCGGAACGAAGGGGCGTCCGCTAGGGTGGTCACGACGCTACGCACCACCCGTGTATCCCGTCGGGAACTCAGATGAAGAACGCGTGAACATGACGCGGGGGTGTCAGCGCGAGCCTTGGCGACCACGCCAGCAACGCCTAACAAGGCGACCCTTTCGTCGAGGAGGTCCTGACGCGGACCCAGGCATCCGCCGGGCAGGGATGGAGATCGTCTCCTTGGACACACGACCAGACGACGACTCTTCCTCCTCATCCCTGGCTGAGCTGGCGGCCGAGATCGTCGCCTGCCGTCTCTGTCCACGACTCGTGGCGTGGCGAGAGCGGGTGGCCGTTGAGAAAGTCGCGCGCTTCGCAGGTGACACCTACTGGGGTCGACCGTTACCCGGTTTCGGCGACCCGGACGCCCGGGTGTTCGTCCTCGGCCTGGCACCGGCTGCCCATGGTGGGAACCGGACGGGTCGCATCTTCACGGGCGACCGGTCGGGGGACTTCCTCTGTAAGGCCCTGTACGCGACCGGGTTCGCCAGCCAGCCAACGTCCGCGCGGCCTGGGGACGGCTTGGTTCTGACCGACGCCTACCTCGCCGCCGCCGTTCGTTGCGCGCCCCCGATGAATCGGCCGACCGTCGTCGAACGCGACAACTGCTTCCCGTACCTGGTTCGCGAGCTCGCCGCGCTGGCTCGGGCCCGCGTCATCGTCGCACTCGGGGCCTTCGCCTGGCACGCGGCCCTTCGAGCGGTCGTGGCGGGCGATGCGACGAAAATGGCTCGACCGCGCCCGAAGTTCGGACACGGAGCGGAGGCCGTCGTCGGGCGTTACCAGCTGGTCGGCTCATTTCATCCGAGCCAGCGAAACACGTTTACCGGCCGGCTGAGTCCATCGATGCTCGAGGCGGTCCTTCGGCGCGCCGGAGAATCGGCGCGGGCGTGAGCATCGCTGCGCTCACGTGGCCCGAGCCAGCGTTGCGCCGCCGCGAAGGCTACGCACCTCCAAGTGCTCGAGACGACCCGTGATGTTCATGCGGGGTTCATCCGGATTCGCCGCGGCGTTCAGCCGACGTCCGTATGTTCCGAGTCGATGGCGGACCACGCCGCCAGCCGTTCGCGCTCCGACTGGATCGGTTATCTGGGGCGCCCCACTCGAGGACAGACATGCGCGGCCGTTTGAGCGCGGACCTTCCGTTCACCTGCGTAACCTGCGAGATCGAAATCGCGGGCCATCCAACGTTCCATGTCGGCTTGCCGTTCTGCTGCGCTGGGTGCGTTGCCGGTGGACCGTGTACCTGCTCATACGACACATCGCCGAACGACTGGCGAGTCCGCGAGTGTCTCGACGTGGAAGTGGCCGATCGCGAGGAGGCATCGAGCCAGATCGTGGAGAGGGTCGCTTGACGTCGGCTCGGACCGCGTTGACGCGACAGGCGACCGGTGACCGCCGGCCCAACGCGCTGTCGCGAGTCCCAGCTCGCGGGGATGCTCGAAGGCGAGCGTATGCTGACGGTCCCATGCCAACGCAGGCGAAACTATCGCCCCTTGCCGGAGCGGCACTCGCGCTCGTGGGTACCGGCGTGACGGCCTCGGACCTGGTGGCTCGGCTGGCAGACAACGAGGCCGCCGTGGACGAACGAGCCGCGCAAGCCCGCCTGGATGAGCTGTGTGCTCTCGGCCTGGCTCGGGCTGTCCCGGCTGAGGCCGGGACGATGTATCACGTGACGCCTCTCGGCGAGCGCCTGCTCCACATGTCCTTTGCGACCGATCCTCGACACGTCGACCTCCTCGCGGAGATCGAGCAAATGCGGACCGAGATCCTCTCGACGATCGCTCACGAGATGCGGACCCCACTCACGTCGGTCCGGACGAGTGTTGGCCTCCTCCTCGACCCGACCGTTGAGCCCAATTCCGAGCAGCGGCGCACCCTGCTCGAGACGATCGACCGCAACGCGAGCCGGATGCAGCGGGTCGTCGGTGAGGTCCTCGACATCGCTCGTTTCCGGGCTGGTCGCATGCAGCTTCAGCTGCGGCGCTTCGACGCAGCAGAACTCGCCCAATCGGCGATTGGGTCGGTCGCACCGCTTGCCGCATCGCGGGGTCAGCGGATCGATCTGGTCGCACCCTCGGAGCCGGTGCCGGTTTTCGGAGACTTCCTACGGCTCGAGCAGGCGCTCGTCAACCTGCTCGGGAATGCCGAGAAGTACTCACCCGACGGTACGCCGATTCGTGTCACCGTCGCCTCCTCGGGGGGCGACGTGTCCTGGTCGGTCGCCGACAGAGGCCACGGGATCACGCCCGACGACCAGGCGCGGCTCTTCGAGCGGTACTTCGTGGCATCCCACGCGCGCGCCGACGCCACCGCTGGCATCGGGCTCGGCCTCCCGATCGCCCTTCTGATCGTCCAGGCCCACGGTGGCCGCATCGATGTCGAAAGCCGTATTGGCAGCGGCAGCACGTTCCGGATCATCGTCCCCGCGGCCGGGCCCAAGGGGGCGCCGAGCGAATGAAGATCCTCATCGTCGACGACGACCTGGACCTCATCGAATCAGTGCGCCTGGGGTTCACGCTTCAATGGCGGGAGGTCGACGTCCTCGGCGCCGTGGCGGGCGAAGCCGGGCTCGACGCAGTCGAGCGGGATCAGCCCGATGTCGTTCTGCTCGACGTCGGACTTCCAGATCTCGACGGGTTCGAGGTCCTGCGCCAGATCCGCGCGTTCTCTGACGTGCCCGTGCTCATGCTCACCTCCCGGGACGACTCGATGGACAAGGTCAAGGGCCTCGAGCTCGGGGCGGACGATTACGTGACGAAGCCCTTCAATCACCTCGAGCTGACGGCACGGGTCAAGGCCGTCCTCCGGCGACTGGAGATGCCGGCTCCCGCCAGCCGCGCGCCGTCATTCCAGGCAGGCGAGCTCGAGGTCGACTTCGCGCGCCAGGAGGCCCGCCTGCGTGGCGTCCGCCTTGATCTCACGCCGACCGAGTACAAGCTGCTCTACCACCTCGTCCGAAACGCGGACCACATCCTCCAGCACGGGACTCTGCTTGCGAGGGTCTGGGGCCGCGAGTATGTCAACGAGGTCGATTACATCCGGGTCTACATCCGGAGGCTGCGGGAAAAGCTGGGCGACGACCCGGACAACCCTCGCTACATCCGGACGGAACGTGGCCTGGGCTACCGGTTCCTGACCGACGTCTCCCGCTGAGGCTCCGGGAAGCTCGGTTCCAGGCCGCGGGGTCGGATCACGAGCCCATACTGGAGGATGGCGAGTAGCGCGATCGTCGCGACGCAAGCGCCGACGGCCAGGCCAAGGCCGATCGCCGTCCCAGCCCCTATCCGAAGCCCGAGGATCGCGGCCAGCACGCCGGCGAGGACACCGTCGACGACCGCGATCAGGCCTGGGGTCGTCACGAACTCGTGTGCGAACGAACCGGCCCCGGGTCGGGCGCCAAAGGTAGTCATGATCCCGCCCTCGTCGTCGGACCAGCCAGTCACGAAGTATGGCCGGAGCTCTGGCGCAGCTTCGAGATAGGCGTGCCGCAGGCGGTTCATGCCGACCACCCAGCGCACGTCCTCTCGATTGATCTCGATCAGGCGCCGGAACGTGCTGACGCCGACGAACAGAAGGACCGGCAGCAGGAGGAGCGCAAAGACGACGAAGCCATCGTCAAAGCCCGCGACGCCGGCGACGAGGGCGAGCGCCACGACCGAGCCGGTCACAGCGCTCAGGAACATCGTCGCTCTGCTAAAGGCCTCGTTCCAGGTCAGGGCCCGCGTCGACAGGAGGCTCCAGTGCTCCGTTGTCAGGATCTGCAGCCGGAGGGCGGGAGACAGGCGCTCGCCGAGTGCGTCGATCAGTGGGCTTACCGTCGGCGACGTGGTTACCCGGCCTTCGGGCTCCGCTGGGCGCGACCTCGACATCAGGCAGGCGCGGCGATGCCGGCGAGCTCATCGATCGCGACTGATGCATCAGCGAGCACGTCGGCGTCGACGACGGCACGCGAGCGGATGAGCCTCTCGATCGGCTTCGCCACATCCCAGATGTTCGCGTTCATCCCGGCGACGACCCGTCCGTCACGGAGCCAGAAGGCGATGAACTCCCGTTTGGGGAGGCTCCCGCGAACGACGAGCCGGTCCGACGCCGTGGCCCAGCCGGTGTACTCCATGCCGAGGTCGTACTGATCGGAGTAGAAGTACGGGATCCGGTCGTACGAGGCCGTCTCGCCGAGCATCGCCCGGCCGGCCGCCGCACCCTGGAACTTCGCGTTTGCCCAATGCTCCGTTCGAACCCGCCGCTCGTAGAAGGGATGCCACGCCGAGGCGACGTCGCCGGCGGCGAAGATGCCGGGCACGGAGGTCTCGAGGGTGGCACTGACCTCGATCCCATCGCCCACCGCCAGCCCCGCCGCCTCGGCCAGCTCCGCCCGCGGCTGAACGCCGACGCCGACGATCACGAGGTCGGCGACGATCCGCTCGCCCCCCGCGGTCTCGAGCCCATGGGCCCGATCAGCGCCGATGATCCGTTTGACGGTCGTGCCCGGCCGCCAGTCGACGCCGTGCTCGAGGTGCAGGTCTCGGTAGACGCCGCCGACTTCGGGCCCCAGGACCCGCTCGAGCGGGACCGTCTCGGGGGCAATCAGGACGACCTGTCGGCCGAGCATCCGGAGCGAGGCCGCGACCTCGCTGCCGATCCAGCCCGCGCCGATCACGACGATCCGCTCGGCAGCGGTCGCGGCCGTTCGGATCGCGTCCGCATCGGCCACCGTGCGGAGCGTCATCACGCCAGGAAGCTCCGCACCCGGCACCGGCAGCGTCCGAGGCCGTGCACCGGTCACGATCAGGAGCCGGTCACAGGGCACGCGCTCCCCGTCGTCGAGGGCGACCTCCCGGGCCGCAGGCTCGATCGCGGTCACCGTGGTCGACGGCCGGAGATCGATCCGCTGCTCGGTGTAGAAGGTCGCCGGGTGGACGTAGACCTTCTCGCGATCGCTCTCGCCGCGGAGGTACTCCTTCGAGAGCGGTGGCCGCAGGTAGGGCAGCTCCGGCTCGTCGCCGAGGATCGTGAGCCATCCCTCATAGCCGTCCTTGCGGAGTGCCTCGGCGGCCCGGGCGGCGGCCAGCCCTGCGCCGACGATGACGATGCGTTCGATCGCGCTCATGACAGGTCCTCTCGGTGTGGGTGGGATAGCTCGTAGCGAAGAAAGAGGTGGTCGTTCGAGCGCATTACGCCCTGGATCCGGCCCCACGGCGCCGCCGGCGCGAGCGACACGTCCTCCACGAGGCTCAGCCTTGCCGACGCGGCGCTCCTGCCGGCGAGCTGTGGGGCGAGGGTGAGGAAGACCTCGTCGACCATCCCCCCGGCGAGCAGCTCGCCGAACAGGGCGGGCCCGCCTTCGGAGACGACAAGCCGGAAGCCACGCGCGTGGAGAAAGGCAACGATGCGTCCGACCGCGATCGAGTCGCCCTCGCCGAGCGAGGCGATCTCCACGTGACCGGCTCGTGGCAGGCGGCGCAGTCGGCGGGCGCCCGATTCGGTCGTGACGACGATCACCGAGGTCCCGGGATCCATCGGGACGTGCCGGGGCTCGCGCGAGCCGGACGCCGTGACGATCACCGTGACGGGTGAGGCAGCGGTCAGGCCGAGCTGGCGCCGCCATGCGGCGTATCCGCGGGCGGAGGGCGGGTGCGCGTGGGCCGGCGTCCAGCCATGCGTCCGACTCGCCCGCACGGTGCGCGCACCGACCAGGACCGCATCCGCGGTGGCTCGCAGGAGGCCCATGACGAAGCGGTCCGGTTCGAACCCACCGCTGATCTCGCAGCCACCCGAGGCGCCAATCCGATCGAGCGCGACGACGCCGTCGAGGGTCGAGACAAAGTTGGCCACGATCGTCGGCCGATCGCTCCGGAGCGCGATCGCGAGTGGGGCCGCGTAGCGCGCCCGGAGGTCCAAAGGCAGGACACCTCCTCGAATCTCCCCTGCGGGCGGCTCGACGCCGGGTCGCCAGAGAGACTCGACGGGCCAGCGCTGGTCGAGGCGCCCGGCATGGCGAGGCTCGGCCACCGCTGGGCGCGTTCCCGTGACCGTCATGCTGCGCTCGCGGCTCCCATCCGGATCACGTCGAAGAACTCGCTCCGGAGGGAGGGTTCGGCGACGTAGGTGCCGCGGTAGGCCGTCGTTCGCGTCAACGGTTCGTGCTCGCGGACGCCCCGCATCTGCGTGCACAGGTGGCGTGCCTCTAGTAAGACGGCCGTCCCATGTGCATTCACCATCGCCTCGAGGGAGTCGGCGATGTCGTGCGTCATCCGCTCTTGGACGCCAAACCTGCGCGTCAGGACGCGAACGAGGCGTGTCAGTTTGCTGATGCCGATGATGTGGTCGTGCGCGACATAGCCGACCCATGCCCGGCCGACGAACGGCAGTACGTGGTGCTCACAGACGCCGACGAACGGGATCGGCCCTTCGACGACCTGGGCGAGCTCACAGTTCGCGCCGCCACGGCACTCGGTCGGGAACGCAGTCATCAGCTTCGGGTCGCCGTCATAGCCCTCGGTGGCATCGAAGATCGCCCGGAGGAAGCGCCGCGGGGTGTCTTTGGTGCCCGGCGTGGACAGGTCAAGGCCGAACGAAGTGAGGATCTCGGCAGCGTAGCCCTCGTACCGCTCCCAGTCCGCCGGCGACAGCTGGCGGAGCGGCGCGTCGTGCGTGGTAAAGGCTCCGAGCAGGGCCTGGGGCGTGAACTGGACGGCGTGGTGGCCGTTGGTTGTCTGTGTCATCGAGGTTCCTCTATCGAGCCTGTCCGGAGGCTCCCGGTTGGGCGATTCGGCGGGGATCGTCCCAACCGACCCTAGGCTGTGGTGTTGAACGAGGGGGCAAAGCGGCATGAACACGGCGTGAACCGTGTGCGACGCGAGGTCCGGGAGAGGCGACCAGGCGCCTCTCCCGGGCTCGGTTGGCTAGCGGGTGAACTTCGCGGGGAACTGGGCGACGATCCCGTCACTCAGCATGTCGGCCATGCCGAGGATCTGGACGTGAATCTTGTCGTACGCGGCGATGTCGTCGGCGTAGCGACCCTGGAGCCGGGCGACCGCTTCCTCGAGGGTGAGGTCGAGGTGGTCCCTCATGTGGGCCTTCATCTCGTCGAGTGGCCAGTGCTTCGGGTTGAGGCTGTTCAGCGCCGTCGCGATGTCGTCGGCGTTCTGGTACCACGCGGCGGACGCAGCCTCGACTGCTGCCTGATCGCCAGCCTTGGCCGCGGCAACCAGCTCGGCCGCCGTCAGGATGTGGTCTCGCAGCAGCGCCTCGACGGCGTCGCCCGTCGCCTCGCCATAGAACTGGCCAAGGGCGTTGCCGATATCGGTCTGGTTGTCGAGGAGCCGGTCGGTGGTTGGGCCGATGTCGGCGAGGTTGCCGGACTCGGTCGCCGCGCTGACGATGAACTGACGCGTCCACACGACGTGGTCTTCCCACAGTTTGCGCATCGCGTCGTGGAAGGCAGCCTTGTCAGCACCCGCGCCCTGCCCGCTATGGGCGTCGACGGCAGGCGTCGCCGTGACGACGAACACCAGGGCCAGGCTGGCGATGAGGGTCCCGGCGATCGCGCCGAGACCCAGCTTTCGGTTCATGCCTCTGTTCTCCTTGTGCCCCGATGGGCGTGTTGGGACGAGACCGGACGTCAGGCCGGAAAGACGCACTCCGCGCAGGCGGCCCGCGCGGCCGGGTCGGCTGCCCGCATCAGGCAGCCAAGACACGCAAAGGAGGGAAGCCACGATGGCCCGTCCGGACCGGTCGGGCCTGGGCGATCTGCGACGTAGCAGGCGTGCTGGTGCCCGCAGATATCGCACCCGGCGACGCGGGGCTGGCCCCGTTCCGGGAGGGTCTTGGGCGTTCGAGCTGGAAACTCATCCATGCCTGGTTCCTCCGAGGAGCGCTGCCGTGCGCCCCTCATGTCCTCGGGGTGGGGTGCGCACCTGTCGGTGCGATCGAGCGGTTGTCCCGGCGGCCGCGATAGGTCCGCCGAACGCCGTCCAGAACGACGCCGAGCAGGATCACGACCATGCCCACGAAACCGATCAGGTGCGCCGTAAGCTCCGACGTCGTGTGCTCGTGCAGATCGTCGGCATGGCCGGCCGCCTCGAGATGGGCGGCGACGTCAGCGAGCCCGCCGATGACGAGGATCACCAGGCCCACGCGGGCGAGTGTTGGAAGGCTGACGACCTCGGTGCGGACGCGTTCTAAGACGAGCATTTGCTAGTGATACAGCACCGGAGGCAGGCTGTCAAGTGTTGTGCTAGCGTGATTTTGCTTTAGAATGGACCCATGCCGATGAACCCGACCGACATCGAGGCCGTTGCCTTGCTGGACGAACCCGCCCGAAGGGCGCTCTATGACGCTGTCGTGGGCGCCAGCCAGCCGCTTAGCCGCGACGAGGCCGCGTCGGCGACCGGCGTTAGCCGCGCCCTCGCGGCGTTTCACCTCGACAAACTCGTCGAGGCTGGACTCCTGGAGGTTGAGTACCGGCGCCTATCGGGTCGCAGCGGGCCAGGTGCCGGCCGACCGTCGAAGCTCTACCTGCGCGGCGCCCGGGAAGTCGCCGTGTCGCTGCCGGCGCGGCAATACGAGGTTCCTGCAGGGCTTCTGGCTACGGCGCTGGAGCAGATCGCCGGTCCAACACCGATCGAGGCGCTGCGCTCGGCCGCCCACCGGCTCGGCGAGGGCATCGGCGCGGCCGCCCGAAAGCGGAGTGGCCCGCGGCCCAGTCGCAAACGTCTGCGCGCTGAGCTACGCGAGACGCTCGAGGCGCGCGGCTACGAACCCCTCGATACGCCGACCGGTGAGATCCGGTTCGCGAATTGCCCGTTCCACGCTCTGGTGGACGATCACCGCGATCTTGTGTGCGGCATGAACCTTGCGCTCGCGAGCGGCATTCTCGACGGACTCGGCGACGACCGGCTCACGGCGCGTCTTGATCCGCAGCCAGGCCGGTGTTGCGTAGCGATTTCGGGAGACGCGGCCCCGGGAGCCGGCTGCGAAGGCTGCCGCTAGGCCAGCCGTGGCTGCAATCGCGCCAGGCGCGCCGCCGGCGAGCGTCGGCCGGCCGCGCATGCTCACCGGCGATCGGCCGACAGGGGCGCTCCACCTCGGGCATTACCTGGGGACGCTCGCCAACCGGGTTCGGCTCCAGGACGAGTTCGAGCCGTTCGTCCTGGTGGCGGACTACCACCTCCTCACGACCGGGCTACGTCGTCGGGACGAGACCGAGCGGGACATCCGCGATGACGTCCTCGGCAATCTCGCGGTGGGCATCGACCCCGCCAGGGCGACGATCTACCTGCAGTCTCAGGTCCCGGAGACCGCCGAGCTCTTCCTCCTGCTGGGAATGCTGGTGTCTGTGCCCCGCGTACGGCGGATACCGTCGCTGAAGGACAAGCTTGCCGAGATCCACGCGGCCGAACCGTCGTTCGGCCTGCTCGGTTACCCGATCCTCCAGGCGAGCGACATCCTGCTCGTCGGCGGCGAGGTTGTGCCGGTCGGGCGTGATCAGGCATCACACGTCGAGCTCGCCAGGGAGATCGTCCGCTCCTTCAACGCCGCGTTCGGGCCCACGTTTCGAGAACCGGTCGCGCTGATCCCGGAGGACGGCTTGCTCCCGGGCACCGACGGCGATCCGAAGATGGGTCGCTCTCGCGGGAACACCATCGACCTCTTCGACGATCCGGCGGCGGTCGACTCCAAGGTGATGGCGATGTACACGGATCCGAGGCGGGTCCACGCGACCGACCCCGGCCGCGTCGAAGGCAATCCGGTCTTCGCCTATCACGATGCCTTCAACGCCAACCCGGACGAAGTTGCCGAGCTCAAGGAGCGTTACCGCGCCGGCCGCGTCGGCGACGTCGAGGTCAAGCGCCGCCTGGCCCACGCGCTGAACGAGTTCCTCCACCCCATCCGGGCACGACGAAGAGCGCTCCTGCAGGACAACCCGACGATCGTCGAGGACGTTCTTCGCGCTGGGGAGACGCGCGCCCGGGCCGAGGCTCGACGGACGATCGACGCCGTGCGTGCCGCGATGGGCCTCGACTACTTCAGCTGAACCCCGCCGCTTCGCGTTTCCGCGGCGTCGTGCACGATCAGGACCGAACTCTCGGTCCCCTGGAGTACATTGCGAGCGACGCTCCCGAGCAGCAGCCGGGACAGTCCGGTCAGGCCCCGCGACCCGAGCACGATGAGATCGGCCCGCCAGGTAGAAGCTTCCTCCAGGATCTCGGCTGCCGCGTCCCCGACCCGCACCGTGTCATCGACGGTCCGGCCTGCCAGCTCGAGACGGCCGGCAGCGCCACGAGCTAAGGCTGCGTGTTCACTCTTCGCCGCCTCGAGGTCCTTCGCGTAGGCGTCGACGACTTGTCGATATATCGTCGGCGCGAGCCCGGTGTGCCATGGGCGGATCACCTCGGCGACGCTGACGACGCGCATGGTTGTTCCGTTGAAGATCGGCCACTGGACGAGTACCTCCTCCGCGTCGCTTGCCGAGAGCGAGCCGTCCGAAGCGAATAGGACGCGCTGGGCTGCCGAGCGCCTCGCGACGAGGACCGGGCACGGAGCGTGATCGACAAGCTCGGCGGACACGGACCCCAGGACGAGCGATGCGATCGGCCCATGGCCGCGAGATCCGGCGACGATGAGATCAGCCGCGAATCGGTTCGCCTCGTCGACCAAGATCGTCGCCGGTCGGCCGCGGAGCACATCACCGCCGGCATCGAGACCCGACGCCCGAAGAACCCCGAGTACGCGGGCGAGTTCAGTCTCCCGGTAATCGAGGATCTGCGCCTCAATCTCTGGCGAGGCACCAGGCTCCGGAGGGGCGAACGGAGCCGAGGGCACCATCGCGGCCGACGGTTCGACGACGGTCACGACACGAACTGCCGAGCCGGGCGGCCACGGCATGGTGGTCAGGAGCGAGACGGCTTCGTCCGCTCCGGGCGAAGCGTCGTACGCGAGCAGGGCGCGCATCAGCCTTGACCTCGGTCCGTCCGTGCCGTCGGCCGGGTCACGCGCAGGCGCGCGAGCGACCAACGCAGTGGCATCGGAGGGAACCGGCGGCGAATCCTCGGGATCCGGCGCCGGATCCTCGCCGCGATTGGTGAGACGAGACGATGGACGAGTCTTGTCCGAGGTGGTCGACGAGACATCGCGTGCTTGCCTCCTGCTCCGCGTCAGCGTGCGATGACGACGCTCGCCGGAGCCCGTAGAGCGACTTGATGGGACACGCTGGGAGCCAGAGCCCGGGCGACCGCGCCGTCGCGGGTGCCGAGGTAGACGGTGTGGTACGCGCCGTCGTCCGCCACCCTAGCGATCTCCGCTGCTGGGTCGCCCACTGGTGCGTGAAGAGTGGCGTCGAGGCCGCGCTTTCGCAGGTAGCGGAGGGCATCGTGGGGCGCGTCAAGGAGTTCGGGCATCACCGTCACGATGCCCAGTTCGGCGTTGGCGTTCTGGGCGGCATCGGCAGCCTGCTGAAGGGCCCAGAACGATTCTTCCGATCCGTCATAGGCGACCAGGATGCGGTGGCGGTTCATCTCGACCTCCTTGGGCGGCTTCGACGCGCGCAGCGGCGGCGGCTCGAATGCCACCGTCGCCCGCACCATAGGCGGCGCATGGAGAGATCCACGAGAACACGCATGAACAGGACATGGAAGCGACCGGAGGGGCGGCGAGATCTACGTGGGGCCTCGCCAGGAGTCGCGGGCCGTCAGCTCTCCATGGCTCGACGTGCCTCTGCGTGGAGGCGATCCGCAGTGGCTCCGCGGGCCGTCGACAGCGCCGACGACGCGACAAACATCAGCAGCGCAACGACGTTCAATACACCTCCCAGGCGCACGGCATCCGGCAGCCCGCCGAAGTCGCCGACGAACACACGGAGCCCGAGCCCCGCGTGGAGGAGCACCAGATGAGCGTAGAAGGCCGGCTGATAGGGCAGCGGCACGCGGAGGACGGCGGGCAGGATGATCGGCGCGTGGCCGAAGACCATCGACATCACGAAGCCGAGGAAGAGAGCATGAAGCGATGCGTCGCGGGCCGGGCCCGGGGCCGGGGCACCGAACATGAACCAGGCGAGCCCGGCAACGGCGAGCCAGACATAGCCGGCGAGGAGCGAGGCTGCCACGAAGCGAGTCAGGCCGGTGCCCCGGATGGTCCGTCGTGCGATGTCGTTCCGAGCCAACCACAGAGCAAGCGCGACGAGACCGATGCCCGCCACTCGGACGCCCGGATCCGGCAGCGCGACGGACACGACGACACCGATCAGGAACAGCGCCGCGAAGATGACGAAGGCCCGTCGGGCGCCCGGGCTGAGTCGCACAAGGCGCGAGAGCTCGAGGCGTTCCCCGCAGATCGTCAGAACGACGAAGGTAGCTAGCCACGGAACGATCTCGCCTACCGTACGGCCGGTGAGCAGGAGGAGCATTGCGACTACCCAGGCGACCGCACCAACCGCCTGGATCGACGTGTGGAGGGTCCGCTCGATCCGGTCGAACGCGACATAGAGGGCCGTGAACACCACCGCGCCCAGACCAAGCAGCGCACCGGCAACCGACAGCGCGGCGCCCAGCACGATGACGATCCCACCCAGACCAGTCGCGAGCGGGGCGAGGTAGCCCCACACCCTGCCAAGCGCAACCGCGCGCTCGAGCGCGATCAGCGTCCCGAGAAAGCCCAGCGTCATGAGCAGCCCATGGCTGGCCGCAAGTCGGCCGGCTCCCACCGGGGCGCCCACCCCGACGAGCACGAGGGCCCCGATCAGGCCGGCGAGGAGGGCGACGCCGCCAAGCCCGAGAAGCGCGAGCCGGCCACGAGCCAGCTCGATCACCGGGCCCACCCGAGCTCGACCTTCGCCTCGTCGCTCATTCGGTCCGGCGACCACGGCGGGTCGTGCGTGACCTCGACGTCGACGTCGAACAGGCCGTCGATCTCGAGCAGCGCCCGACGAATCGCGTCGGTGAGGTACGACCCGATCGGGCAGGCGGGCGTCGTCGTTGTCATCAGGATATGGGCCACGCCGTCGACGGTCTGGGCGCCGTAGACGAGCCCGAGGTTGACGATGTCGATCCCGAGCTCCGGGTCGATCACCGTTCGAAGGCGGTCCACGAGGACGGACGAATCGATCGGCGTTGCGAGAAGGCGAGCGAGGTCGATCGGGCGCTCAGGCATTTGGGCGCCGTGCGACATGGGCCAGGCACAGGTCGGGTCGG
Organism: Chloroflexota bacterium; assembly: GCA_012026785.1. Lineage (GTDB taxonomy): Bacteria > Chloroflexota > Limnocylindria > Limnocylindrales > CSP1-4 > UBA5189. The sequence goes on from VEOW01000141.1 coordinate 16,872, forward strand.
ACGAACGGCTGGAGGCTGACCGCGTCGAGGGGGGCGCCGAGCTCGCGAAGGGCACCCTGCATCAGCCCGAGATGCACCGAGCACACCACGTCGGAGCGGTCGCGCGCGAGGGCGCCGAACGGGCAACGGCGGAGGCGAATGGGCCCCTGAGACGAGGAAACGGGCTCGGGGGCGAAGCCGGCATCGTCGAGCAGGTCGACGAGCCGCTGCACCGACTCGTCTGGATCGAGCGCCGGCTCGCCACCGGCCACGAGCGCTCTCCCCCATCGCCCGCCGGCTGCCGCGGCGGCGTCGGCCGCGCGTGGCATGAGGGCGAGCTCGTCGGCGAGGACACGCGCCAGTTCGCGGTACGGCACCGCGTCCTCCTCGGCGATTGCAAGGGCCCGGTAGCGGAGGCTGGGGCGGCCGCGGCCTGACGGGGGCCCGGCCTCACGCTCAACGAGGCCCGCGGCGACCAATTGGGCGAGTTGTTCGCGAACGCTGTTGGGATGGAGGCCGATCCGCTCGGCGAGATAGCGGACGCCCAGCGGACCCTCCGCGTCGCGGAGAACCCCGAGCAGCCGGGCGCGGGTGACGCCCCCCAGAACGCGATGGTGGTGATGCCGTGGGTTCATCGCTTGCATTTTGCATGGAAATGTCCGTAAATATCAAGCGGCGTCCACGACCCGGAGGTTACCCAGCCATGTCCCGCCTGACCGATCACGCGGCAGCCGACGCGATTGCCGCACACCACGTCGAACTCTCCGGAGACATCGGCCGTCGAGTCGACGCTCTCGTGGCGACCGTGCGGGCCGACGAGCCCTACGAGGACGCCAAGCGCGAGGTTCTCGATTACCTGGACCGCGAGCTGCTGCCCCACGCGGCCGCCGAGGAACGTGCGCTCTACCCCGCCGGGGAACAGATCCCTGCAACCGCCGCCCTCGTTCGCGCGATGCTCGACGAACACCGACGGATCGTCGCCACCGTCGACCGCCTTCGAGTGACCACCGATGCCGTGGGTGCGGCGACATCGGCGAGCGCCGTACTCGCATTGTTCGAGTCACATCTCGCCAAGGAGAACGACTTCCTCGTGCCGGCACTCGTCGCCGACCCGGAAGTCGAACTCGGCGTGCTTCTTGAAGGGATGCACGCCCTGGTCGGGTAGTGCCTGATGGCCGATCCGGTCGTCGCGACGCTGGCGAACGCGCTCGTCCAGGCGCTCCGCCAGCTCGGCGCGGCCGGCAGACCCGAGATCGCGAACCGGATCGCCGCGAAGGCCTGGTCAGGGGTCCGTCGCAGCGATCAACGAACTGCCGACCGCCTCAACGGCGTGATGCATCAGCTGGCCCGCCTCGAGGAGATCGCGGCGGCAGAGAGGAGCAACGACATGGCCCAGGAGCCCGTACTCGACGTTCGGAGCGAGCCGCCGGTTCGCCGTCATACCCTCATTTTCGAGACCTTCGACGCGCTCGCCCCCGGCGCTGCCTTTGAGCTGCACAACGACCACGACCCCAAGCCCCTCTACTACCAGTTCGCCGCGGAGCAGCCCGGTACATTCACCTGGGAGTACCTCGAGCAGGGCCCCGAAGTCTGGCGAGTGCGGATCGGACGCATGCGGGCCGCCTGACACCCGTCATCCGGCACCCGAACGCTCGCAATGGTCTGGCAATCCGCTCGTGGGATTCCTCGTCGACCCATCAAGATATCGTCGGCCGATGGACCCGACACGCGGCACGTGCTCGGCGTGCGGCTCTGCTGTTCTCCCCGATTCTTGCCGACCGGCGTCTTGATCGATCGAGGTAGGCGCCGGGCAGGTCATTGCGTGTGCGGTAGCGATCGCCACACCGCGGTGGGCGCCCGGCTTGGTGGCGGCCCTTGGCGATCGCCGGCCCCTTGCTCGGACTCGTCGGATTCGCGGTCTTCCCTTGACGGTCAGGTCGGGCTGCTCGTCGAGGAAGCTGGGACCGGGGCGGTGATCAACCTCGTCCTCCTTGTGAGCGCGATCGCGCTCGACGCGGCCTCTCGCGGCGTGAAGGTGCCGAGGTTAGTGACCCCGAAGCCGTGACAGGGCGCCGACCGAGACCGCGTTAACGATTTGGCCATAGGGTCCAGTGAGCGGGCTGGAGCTGGCCCTCCCCTCGGCACTCAACTGCCGTTGCCAGGTCGGCCGCTTCGAGTGGGGTCGGGAGGCGATGTCCACGTCTCAGCGTCAGGGTCCCAAGCGCCACGTTGAACGGTTCGCCCGAGGACCGGATCCAGCAGTCGCGCAGCTAGGTCGAACCCGGCGTCAAGGTCAGCATCGAGGCCGATGCTGCGGGCCATCCGGCCGTACGCGACGCGCCAGTCGGCCGGTGGACGCGGAAGCCGTTCGGGCAGCTCATGGCTCGCCCTGCGACCGAAGGTAGATCCGATGGCCGCCCGGAGCCTCGCTGCGTCCAACGAAGCCTCGGCCGCGATGAGCGCGAGGTCGATGAGGTCCTTGACGCGGGTGCTGCCGAGCGAACCCATCCCGTAGACGCGGCTGTAGGCATGCAGCTTCTCGGCGACGTGGACCTCGATCGGGACGGCCGGGAGCTCGACCGGCGTGATCTCGGCGAACGCCAGCAGATCGGGGCCGCGCAGCCGGTCGAGCTCGACGTCCCTCGGCGGGTCGAAGCCGACGTCGAGGAGGAACTCGTCGAACACGCGACCGGCGAGCTCGGCCCGAACGTGGTACCGGACCGCGGCACCCTCCACGAGACGATCGAGGGCGCTCGTGCGCTCGATGGCAAAGGCGAAGAAGTCGCCGAGGTCGACCGACTGCACCGCCAGCAGGTCGGCCATCGCCGAGGTCTCGTCGCCAGCAGTCGCAAGATCGATGTCCTTGGTCGTCCGCGCCCGATCACCGAAGCGGTAGTCGAGCGCCAGGGCACCCTTCAGGACCCACCGCTCCGGGGCCACCGAGAACAGACGAGCGAGGAGCCGATCGAAGGCGACCTCCTTGCGCAGGCGGACGACCGAGCGGCCGCTGTCGCGGGCCTGGGCGGCGAGCCGCGTATCGAGCGCGCGACGAAAGGCGCCCGCGGAGGCGTATCTCATTCGTCGGCCCCGGCGAGCGCGGCCTCGACCAGCCGCTGGACTCGATGCCCGCGTGTGCGAGCCGCCTCACGGAGCAGTGCCGGCGTGGTGAGCCCTCGCCGCAGCGCCTGGCCGACGGCTGCCGCGACCTGGTCGGGCATGCCCGCCGCCGCGACGTCGGCGATCGTCCGGGCCGGCGCAGTCAGCCGAACGCCGTGGCGGCGAATGATGTCGGCAGCGGTGAGGGGATGCGTCGTGGTGTGGATCGTCACCCCGGGCTGGGCGACCAGTCGGCGACGCGCTCGGGCGACCGTCAAGTGGACGCGGTCGGCGATGATGTCGGACAGGTCGAGCAGCTCGAGCGCTGATTCGTGCGACACCACGGCATCCGGCGCCTGCCGCAGCCAGGCGGCGACGATCTCCTCGCCCGGCTGTGCGGGGTAATCCCGCAGCCGATACAGCCCCCGGACGACGCGCACGAAGCGCCCGGTCTTGGTGTGATGGGTCAGCAGCGCGGAACTGAAGCCGTGATCGAGCGCCTGGGCGGCCGTGAAATAGCCGGCCTGAGCACTGGCGGTCTCGAACAGCGCTTCCTGATCGGGCTTCTTGATCCGTGTCGTGTCGTTCACATCCTAGATATTACTTAGGATGTCAACGACAAGAGTGGCTCCGGCGGGCCGGAGCTGGCCGTGTACTGAATCGGCTTGGCACGGTTGAGAGTGAGATCGCCATCCCGCTCCCCCACCGCTCACGAGAATGGCTAAAGCTGGCACTGGTCGAATGTGCGTTGTGTCACCAAGTCGTCGAGCGAACGTCGCCGGTCCAGCGGCACTGCCCCGAATGCCGCCGCACCGTCAAGGGCGCGAGAAGCCGGGAGGCCGTCCGACGCTCGCGTACGGCCAGGCCGAAATGATCGAGAGGTGCCAGCAGGGCGCCGTGTCCAGCGCGGTCTCTGGGTCACTGGATGAAGACAACAACGCGATCCGCGTCCTACAAGCCAGTCAGCCTCGCGGCCACTCATGAGTCGGGAAGACCGAGCCTGTGAGGGAGACCCGCGAGCGGTGCCCGCGGGTCGGTGTCGAGAACCCTCGCAGCAAGTTATGGGGCCGCGTTCCGCCTCGACGCCCAGATGAGGCCAACGCCGAGCAGCACGAGGGTCCCACCGAGGGCGGCGGCAATGCCTGCGACTCCGACCCCCAGCTGGAGCGTCGATGCCGTCACGCTACCGACGCCGAGCTCGGCGATCAGGGCCTGCGCCGTCCCTGTCCAGGCAAGCTCGCGAGCCTTTCCTTCGACCGGGTTCTGGCGGTCGAACTGGCTCCAGTAGCGGCCGGCCACGGCGAACTCGTACTCGCCGGGCATGAAGTGCTGGTCCTTGTAGTCGACGTGGTCGGCGACCGCGACGGTCTGCGTGCTGTTCAGGGTGTGATAGGCGATCGCGGCCATCTGGTACATGTACTCGGAAGCCGTGTTGACGACCGGGTCCTTCGGATCGAGCTCGCCTGGGACCACGGTGTAGCCCCAGTCGTCGGTCAGCAGGCTGAGGATCTTCTCGGCCTGAGCTGGATCGCCGCGGTCGGTGAGCTGACCCGCATCGTTGTAATTGAGCTTTACGTCCTGAGCGGCGCTGAAAGCCCTCAAGGACGCTGCCCCTTCCTGAGTCTTCGCGTAGGCATAGCCGCCGACGCCCAGGAAGAGAATGCCGGCGACGACCATGGCAACGCCGACGATCTTGAACCGAAACATGCTCCGATCTCTTTCTGGGACGCCTCTTGTGGCCGGCAGTCGTTGGCTCAGCAAGGACCGCTGAGCCGCCGTTGTTCGCAACACGGAGCATTCGGCCTGTTCGTGAGTGTCGTGTGAGGCGGGCCTGAGGGGAGGATTAGGATTTCCAGCCTCCTCGCGAAGGCTCTTTCGCGCCCGGAAAGCGCGTGGGCGGTTGCATGAGCCTGCGACGGGCGACGCGGCGGGTTGTGGGTGGGATGTACCGCGGCAGCCCGTACGGTTGAGAAAACACACCCGTAGCCCAGGGAGAGCAATGCCGCGACCGTATCTGCGCTTCGGCGCGACACTCCTGGCGAGCCTGCTCGCGATGTTCGTCATCAGCCTCGAGCAGGTCCGCTCAGTCGACCACTTCTACCTGAACGCGAGCAACTTCTATATCTCGCTCACCGGTGTGGGCGCGATGGGCCTGATCATGTTCGCCGCCATGCGAGGCATGTTCAAGGACGCGCGCATGAACGTGGTCACGGTCGGCGTCCTGGCGACGATCCTGGTCGGTGGGTTCGTCTTGGCGCGGACCGAAACCTTCGTCGGCGACAAGGGATTCCTCGAGTCGATGATCCCGCACCACTCGCGAGCCGTGCTCGTCTGTCAGGAATCGGACCTCACCGATCCCGAGATCATCGAGCTGTGCGGGAACATCGTCGAGAGCCAGACCCGCGAGATCAACCAGATGAAGCAGATCCTCGAGCGGTACTGAGGATCCCCGACGCCCTATCGGCTGCGGCTACACCCTACGCCTACTCGCTCACGGTAATCGTGCCCAGCATCCCGGCCGGAAAGTGCCCCGGCTCGTGGCAGCCGAACTCCGTCGTGCCGCCCTCGGTGAAGTGCCAGGTCAGGGTGGCCGTCTCGCCGGCGGGCACTTCGAGCTCGTTGGGCTCATGGCCCATTTCCATGTCGCCGGACTGCATTTCTTCCTCGTGCTCGGCCTGGTACTCGGATGAGCCGAGGACGAACTCGTGGTCCACGCTGCCAGTGTTCTCGATCTCGAACGTGATCGTCTCGCCGACCTTCACTTCGACCGAGTCGGGATCGAATTTCAGCTGATCGTTGGCGACGATATGGACGGTCCGATCGGCCTGCGAGGCGTCCCCGGGCTCACCCAGCGCACCAACGCCCATCTCCATCCCCCCGGATGCAGACGGCATCTCGGAGCTCATCATGGACGGGCTCGGCGAGGCACCGCTGCCACAGGCGGCGAGCAGCGCCGTGAGTGCGACGATCGCACAGAGCCTGGCCACGGAAGACATGGGACAAATCCTCCTTGATGCTCGAGCGACAGCACACTCGCCGTTCGCCGCGACAACTACTACCGGCCGATAGTAGTCGGCGGAGACGGATCTGTCGCGCGTAGGCGGAGCGAGTGAGTGGGCGTTGAGAACGACTGTCAGAGGCCGCCGATGAATGTGACCAGGGTGCACGTACCGAGGATGTAGAAGGCCGCAGCCACCGGAGCCCACTCCCAGGGAAGATCCCGCCGATCCCTCGACTCAGCGCCTGCCGCAGCCCGGAGGGATGCGATCCGGGTCGCGGCCATTCCGCCGAAGCCCGTGCCTCCTGTCGCGGCGGGCATCTTGAGAAGCGCTCTGGCCAGTGTGGCCGGCGTCACACCGTGCCTCAGCGCGAAGCGATCGGCCTGCGCCTCGAGCATCGTCAGGCGCATCTCCAGCGCTCCACGAAGGACTGGGATGCGGCTGGTGAGCGCCAGCCAAGCCTCGATGGCGACCGCCCGCAGCGGAGCCGCCGTCTGTCGGTGGTGCTCCTCGTGGAGCATGACACCACGCAGCTCCGCGGTGTCGAGGCGCGCGGCAAGCGCCTCGCCGACGTAGATCTCGGGGCGCGGGAACCCGATCGCGAACGCCCCGGCGCTACTGCTGGGAATGACACGACAGGCGACGCCGCTGAGCAGCGCCGGCTCGCTCGCGGCCCGGAGGGCGCGCCGCATCCGCTCCGTTCGGACGAGGCGTACCGTGACGATCCCGGCCCAGATCGCGAGCGCGGCGAAGCAGACAGGATGGACGAGATGCATCAGCCACATGTGACCGGGACCGACGCAGAGGATCGTCCAGCCGGCTGCCGCTCCGATCGCGAGAAGTGCGGCGCGGTTCATGTCTCCGATTCCTCGAGTGGCGGGCCTGCGTCGGTCGCGTCGGCCAAATCGATCAGCTGGCGCCGCGTCTCGGGATCCAAGTCGGCGAGCCGGATCGCGAATTGGCGCATGGCGACGGAGCCGTAGCGGGCCAGGACCTCGGCGACCGCCGAGGCCGAGTCGCGCTCCACGAGGTCGGTCTCACTCAGCGCGGGCCGGTAGCGGTGAGTCCGTCCCTCGGCCACGCGCCTAAGCAAGCCCCGATCATGCAGACGCGAAGCGACAGTCAGAACGGTCGTGTACGCCGCCGGATGTCCGTCGCGCCGAACCGCCTCTACGAGCTCCGGCACGGTCGCTGAGCCAAGCGCCCAAAGCAGCCGCATCACGCGAGTTTCCAGCGGTCCCAGGCTTGGCCTGGGTCCTCGACCCTGCCGTCCCGGCCCGGCTTCATTCGACGTCGTCTGTCGCACGGCCCCGATGATACGGGTGACTCACGCGGTGCCGGCCCGCCGCGACCTGGCGGCCGGGCTGCTACATCTCCGGTTGGTACGCGAGGTCGAGGAATCGGCCCGGATCGTCCCGGAACTCGAGCAGACAGCCCTTGCCGCAGGAGACGTACTCGCGACCGTCATGGGTGAGCGCGAGTCCGCTCGCCTTCGCGTGCTCGATGTCAACGGTCATGCCGCAGACCGGGTCCTCGTTCGGAGCGATCGTTCGCCTCTCGGTCATGGCGTGGCAACCTCCTGAGTTTCGGCGACTTCACAGATGCCGGCACCGACCGGCGGCGCGGCCTGCGCGGCGCGCTCGGCGTCGAGTGCCGCTTTGATGTCCGGGTAGGCGTCGGACAGGCAGCACGAACAGCTTTCGTACCAACGACGCATGCCGTCGTCGATCACGACGAGGCCGGGCTTCGCCGTCTCCGCTTGGGCGGTCACGGCGGCCTCCGCCTTGCCAACGTACGTGGCCGGCTCCGCTTCGAACGCGCGACGGCAGCCCGAGCGACAGAACGCGTACGTCCGACCGTCGTGTTCTAGCGTCAGGCCGGCCTCCTCTGCGCGCGCCACGTTCACGGTCATGCCGCAGACCGGGTCGAGCACCGTCTCTGGTCGTGATCCGCTCAAAGTGAACTCTCCCTTTCGATCGTGGGTATCAGGCCGGCGCGAGCCGCGGCTCGAGGCTCATTGGCTCTCGGCGGAGTCGGAGTCCCCGGAGGAGCTGCGCGTTGGCTGCGACGATGATCGTGGACACGCTCATCGCGATCGCACCAACGGCCATCGGCAGATCGATCCCCCACGGGACGAGGACGCCCGCCGCGACCGGGATGGCGACCAGGTTGTAGCCGGTCGCCCAGACGAGGTTCTGGATCATCTTGCGGTAGCTCGCCCGGGACAGCTCAATCGCCCCGACGACGTCGCGTGGGTCGCTCCGCACCAGCACGATTCCCGCCGACTCGACCGCGACATCCGTCCCGGCCCCGATCGCGATCCCGACGTCGGCCGTCGCCAGCGCCGGCGCATCGTTCACGCCGTCGCCGACCATGGCGACCTTGCGCCTGCCCTGCTGGAAGCGCTCGACGGCGGCCGCCTTGTCGCCAGGGAGCACCTGCGCCGCGACCTCGTCGATGCCGAGCCGCTTCGCGACCGAGTCGGCCACCGCCTGGCTGTCGCCGGTGATCATCGCCACTCGGAGCCCGAGGGCATGAAGATCGCGCACGGCGTCGTAGCTCTCGGGTCGGATCTCGTCCTCGAGCGCGAGCCCGCCAACGATCGTGCCGTCGGCCACGACGTGGAGCACCGTCCGACCCTCGCTCGCCCAGGGTTCGCTCTGCTCGAGCGGCTCGAGGCCGAGCTCCGCAAGGAGGCGAGGCCCGCCCACGGAGACCATTCGGCCATCGACCTTCGCTCGGGCACCACGCCCGGCCAGACTCTCGAACTCGGTCGCCCCGCTCGAATCGATACCGCGCTCCTGGGCCGCCGCGACGATCGCTCGGGCAAGCGGGTGCTCGGAGTCCGCTTCCACCGCTGCCGCGAGCCGCAGAATGTCCTCGTCCTCGCCGGACGCCGCGGCGATGTCGGCAACGACCGGCTGTCCCTTCGTGAGTGTCCCCGTCTTATCGAAGATCACGACCTGGAGCTCGCGGGCGCGCTCGAGCGCGATCCGGTTCTTCACGAGCAGGCCGTTGCGTGCTCCGATCGAGGTCGAGATCGCGATGACGAGCGGGATCGCGAGGCCGAGCGCGTGGGGGCAGGCGATGACGAGCACGGTCGCGGTCCGGATGAGCCCGCCCTCCTGGTCGCCCTGCAGCCACCAGTAGAGGAGGGTGATCGTCCCCGCGACCACGGCCACATAGAACAGCAGCGCGGCAGCGCGGTCGGCGAGCGCCTGCGCGCGGGAGGCCGATGCCTGCGCCGCCTCGACCATCCGCATGATCCCCGACAGCGCGGTCTGGTCGCCGATGGCGGCGACCCGGACGCGCAGGCTCCCGCCGGCGGCCACGGATCCCGCGATGACCTTGGCGCCCGGCTCCTTCGGGACCGGCTTCGACTCGCCCGTGAGCAGCGACTCGTCGACGTCGGCGTCACCGTCCACCACGATCCCGTCGGCCGGGACGCGCGCACCCGGACGCACTAGGACGACGTCCTCGACCGCCAGGGCCGACAGCGGGACTGTCTGGGTGCCGCCATCGGTGACCCGTTCGGCGGTGTCCGGGAGGAGTTCGGCCAGCGCCGCAAGGGCGCCACGCGCCTGGGCGATCGAACGCATCTCGAGCCAGTGGCCGAGGAGCATGATCGTGATGAGCGTCGCGAGCTCCCACCAGATCTCGACCTCGAAGTAGCCGAGAGTGCCCGCCCAGCTGGTCACGAACGCGACGCCGATCGCGAGCGAGATCAAGGTCATCATTCCGGGCTGGCGGTCGGCCAGCTCGCGCTGGGCGCCGCGAATGAACACCCAGCCGCCGTAGAAGAAGACGATCGTGCCGAGCACGGCAGGCGCGTATTCGATGCCGGGAAGCATCGGGATCGAGTAGCCGAACCACTCCTGAATGTCGTGGCTGAGCAGGACGACCGGGATCGTCAGAACGAGGCTGAGCCAGAACTTGTCGCGGAACATCGCGACCGAGTGGCCCTCGTGGCGATCGTGGGCCGCTCCAGCGCCGTGAGCGCCGTGGTCCAAATGCCCGGCAGCCATCGCCGGGTGTGCGGCGTGCTCAGCTGCCGCGGCATGTTCGCCATGAGGACGCGCGGCCGGGCCAGTCGCATCGGACGCGTGCCCTAGCTCGGCGCCGGCCACGTCCGCAGCTTCCTCGACGTGCTCCTGCCGCTCGTCCCCGTGGTGATGTTCGTGGGCCATCGTGTCGTTCAGCGCGGTACCGGCGCCGGGATACTCCTTACGAGCCGATTTCGACGGTGGCCTTCATCCCGCCGGCGTAATGGCCGGCGACATGGCACCCGGCGAGGATCGTGCCAGCCTCGGGGAACGTCACCGTCAGCTCCTTCGTCTGGCCTGGCTCCACCCCGATGCCCATCTCCTCGTCGTGGGCCATCCCGCCAGCCTGCATCTCCTGCTCGTGCTCGGCCTGCGCCTCCTCGTCGCCGAGGAAGAACTCGTGGTCGATGGCTCCCGTGTTGGTCACGACGAACGTGACCGGCAGGCCCGCAGGAACGGTCATCTCGGTCGGCTCGATCTTCAGCTCGTCGGTGAGCTGGACCTCGATGCGGGTCGCCTCCGCTGAGGCGGACGGCCCGGACGTCGGCGGTGCGGACGCGGCCGTCGACGGCGCCGTCGTCGATCCGCTGCCCGAACCACAGGCGGCGATGAGAAGCGCGGCAGCTGGAAGGAGCGCGAGGCGAGAGAGACGCATGGATCGTTCCTTTCGGGCTTCGGATTCAGGCAGGGCGAGCAGCGAGCTCGCGATC
>VEOW01000090.1 GCA_012026785.1 Chloroflexota bacterium
CGCGCTGCATCGGGCCAGCGGAGGCAGGAACCTGCTTGGCGAACAGGTTCGCTCGGCGGTCGCCGCCTACGGCACGGGCGTCGACCTCTACGCCGCCCTGCGCGACGTGGCCGCCGCGGCCGAGCTCGAAGAGCTCGACGAGCTCGCCGCCTCCCTGGCCCAGGCGCGGCATCTGGGCAAGGGCGTCGGCGAGGTGCTGGCCGAACACGAGCGCGGGCTGCGCGATGGCGAGCGCAACCGGCTGCTGGGTGCCGCCTCGACGGTCCAGCCAAAGCTCGCGGCGATCCTTGCCGGCGTCTACCTGCCCGAGTTCGTGCTGCTCATCGTGCTGCCCCTGTTCCTGTCCACGCTCGGTCGACTGTGAGGGAGGTGAGAACCGTGAAGAAGAACTTATTGGCGCTGCTCCAGCGGGCGTGGCGTGCGATCCGCGCCGACGAGCGCGGCCTAACCACGCTCGAGTACGTCATCGCCGCGGGGATCATCCTGGTCATCCTGGCCGCCGCGATCGTCGCTTGGAATACGGGGCTTGCGCAGCGCATCGGCGAGCTCGTCCAGGAGCTCCTGAACGGGTCATGAAGCTCGGCGGCCGCTTCGACCCTCGGCGCTCGGAACGTGGCGTAGCCACGGTCGAAGCGGTGCTGGTCGTGCCGCTCGTGCTCATCCCGGTCCTGTTCGCGGTGATCGTGTTCGGCGAGCTGTGGCACACCCGCCTGGTGGTCGACGCCGCCGCGGCCGCCGGTGCACGCCAGGCCGCCGTGGTCGGCGCCGACACCGCCGCGGTGCGCGAGCGGATCGTCACCGAGTTGCGCGACGGCGGGATCGACCCGTCGCGCGCAACGGTCACCGTTGAGCCCGCGATCGCCGATTGGGGCGAGCCGATCCGGGTCAGCGTCTCGGTCGACGCCCGCGCCTCGATTCCATTCCTGGGCTCGTGGCCGGTGCCGCTCAAGGGCGAGTTCGTGACGCGCAGCGAGGTGACGCACTGATGGCTCGCGCGCGTGCGGGCGAGCGCGGCCAGGTTGCGGTCTATGCCGTCCTGCTGTTCCCGCTGCTCATGCTCGTGCTGGCGCTCGTCTTGGCAGTCGGCACGCTGGAGGGCATGCGCACGCGGCTGCGCGCCCAGGTCGACATGGCGGCGCTGACTGCCACCCAGGCGCTCGACGTCGCCTCGCTCGCGGCCGGCGGCGAACCGCGCCTCGAACCCGACGCCGCCGAGCTGCTCGCGCGCGAGTACCTCGCTCGGAACCTCGAGGCGTCGTCGAGTCTCCTCGGCGCGTCCCCCGCCGAGATCGCGGCCGGGGCGGTCATCAGCGTGAGCAACGATGCCGGGGTCGACCCCATCACGGGTGTTTCGAACACGGCGCCCACCGTGAGCATCAGGATCGAGGCTCCCGTGCGTGTGTCGCTGCTCGGGCTGGCTGGGCTCGGACCGGTCGTGACTCTCACCATCGCCGGATCGGCCGCAGCGAGGACCTGACGATGAACGTCCCAGCTCGCTACCGGCTGCCGATCGCGATCCTCGCGAGCATCGCGGTGGTCGTCCTGATCTTCGCCGCGGTCGCTCTCGTCAGTCAGCCACGACCCTCAGACTCGCCGAGCCCGAGTCCATCGCCCTCCGCCTCGGTTGACCCGACGTCCAGCCCTGAGGGTGTCGTTCGTGCCTTCTTCGACGCGCTGGCCCGGGCGCGTCGGACCGACGACCCGACCCTCCTTACGCCCTTCGTGACGAGCACCGTTTCGTCGGCGTACCTCACGGCCTCCGGCTTCCTCGAAGGTCAGAAGCAGGTTGGGAAGGCGTCGGTCATCACCACCAACGAGCTGCGAGACCTTCGGGTCGACACGCAGGACGGCGAGGCCGTCGTCACGTTCACGCACCAAATGGAGGGTTACGACATCGACTACGACACGGGCGAGCCGCTCGAAAGCCCGACCGCGCTGCCGGACGTGACGGTGCGCGTGGAGGTCAGGCAGGTTGACGGGCGGTGGCTCGTCGACCGATTCGAGAACATGCCATGAGGCTCCCGCCGCTCAGGTATCTCCTGCTGGCTGCGTTCGGGGCGCTCGCGCTCGCTCACGTCGGAGCCGGCCGCGTTGCCGCCCTTGATCCGATCAACGTCGTTGTGGAGACCTGGACCTCGGACAACGGTCACGCGTACGTCGGCGTCCACGCAGCGGGGCACTGGGCGGCGCCCGCCACTCGAACGGACTTCGTCTGCTCGGACTACTACTCCGAGTGGCAGTTCCAGGGCGCGCCACAGGCCTACTACAACTTCTGGTGGATCTTCGTCCACCGCTGCGACGACGGCTCGACGGTCAACTTCGATAGCCCGGTCACGACCCACACCAGTTCCGAGCGGCCGGGCATCGGCATCGCGCCGATCGCGTTCGGCGACCTCAGCCTCTATTTGTCGGTCGCGGTCGAACCCGTGACGGCGCCGGCGAGATCCGAGCGCACCGTGACGGCCGAGCTGACCGCCGGCTGGCGCGACTGGGTCGACGACGCGATCTCTGCGTATGTCGTGCGCAACTCGATTCGCGTCGAGCGCTGGACGGTCGACTTCGGCGACGGCACCCGCCGCACCTTTCCGGGCGACGGCTCCGACCGGCTCGCAACGACCCACGTGTACGGCGAGGGAACGTTCGACGTGATCGTGACTGCCCGGGTCACCGGCCAGGCCTACGGAGCCTTCTTCAGCCCCGCCGGCGTCCCGTACGAGGAGATCGTTCCCTTCACGCTCGACATCAGCAACCGCGCGAGCGGCGTCGCGGCGTTGCCGATCGAGTACGTCCCGCCGGTCGTGGCCGTCGGCGGCAGCCCGTCCGGGACGCTGGCCGACGGCTCGGTCGTCGCGCCCGATGTCGATGGCCATACCGCCGTGTGGTGGCCGCGCGGTCTGCACTGCGAGCTCTACGTCCGCCCGATCATCGAGCAGGAGGGTTTCATGCGCTCAGGCGGGGTCGTCATCGGCGGCGCGACGACCCGTCTCGTCAGCTACCGCTACGAGCGCGGCGTCAACGACGCGGGGGACGCGACGGCCCCCGGCCGGTACGACGCCGACCTACCGATCGCGATCCAGTGGAACACGCCGCTACCCGGGCAACAGGCATATCCGGTCCGGCTCGTCCTCTCCCTCGAAACGACCTACGACGACGGCACGGTCCGTACCTCCGAGGTGTCGGGCGAGGTCGCCGTGACCGTCATCTACTCGGCGGTGAGCCACTAGGAGGCGCCCATGCGTACCCGCCGTACTCCCTACATCGTCACCTTCCTCCTCGCTGGGGTCGTGGCGGCCGGCGTCTTCGTGTTTGCCCAGCCGCGGACCGACGTCGTGCGGGCCAAGGTCGACGTGCCGGTCCTGACCCAGATCTCCGCCGACATGGTGGAGACGATCCGCGTCAGCCCGGCCGACGCTCCGGCAAACGCCGCAACCTCGCTCGACGAGGTGGTCGGCCAGTACGCTGCGGTGCCGATCCTGTCCGGGCAGTTCGTCGATCGCCGGGCGCTGGAGCGGACACCGGGGGAGCGGGCCCTCGGACTTGGCGCGCCGCTGGCCGCCGGCCAGGTGGCCTTCGCGGTGCCGGTCGAACCTTCGCAGGCAGTCGGCGCCGCCCTTGCGCCAGGTGCCCGGGTGAACGTCATCGCCGCACCGAACTCGCTCAAGACTGGCGCAGGCTCGGCTGGCGGCGCCAGCCCACCGCCAGCGGTCGTGCTGGGGGAGGGCTACGTGATCCTCGCGCTGCGGACCGCGGATGGCCAGCCGCTGACAACCGGGACAACGACCGACATCGGGGGGACACGATCGCTCGTGCCGCCCAAGCTGGGCAGCGTCGTCATCGCCATCCCGGCCGAGCGGCAGGCCGAGTTCGCCGCGGCTGCCCTGTCGTCGACCTTCTACCTGACCCTGTCGCAGCCCGGGACGAGCCCATGAGGCTCGGTGCCGTTCTCAGTCGCTCTCCGTCGCCCCCGGAAGCGATGGCGTGGCCGTCCGCTGCGCTGACCGATGGCGCCCTGCGGGTCGAAGGTCGCCTCGTCGGCGGCTTCGAGCTGGCGCCCATCAACCTCGAGCTGATGGGGGAAGGGGAGCGGGAGGCGGCGCTGGAGTCGCTAGCCGCGCTGTACGACGCGGTCCCGCGCCCGTTCACGCTCCTGTCGGTCCCGACCGATCGGCCACCACACGAGCACCTCGGCGCGATCGAGGAGCGGCTCGCCGGGCGACGTGCACGGGAGTGGTTCCGCGCGTACGCGGCCCTTTATCGCGACCTCGCGCGGGCGCCACGCCGACCCCTGCGCACGACCTACCTCCTCGTCGACGCGGCATCTCCGCCCGAGCTGGAGCGGGCACTCGGGGTCGTGGGCCGGATGGCCGAGGAGCAGGGCCTGTCCGCGCGCCAGGTTTCGGCCAACGATCTCGCCGGATTGTGGTCGGGTGTCGCCCGGCTAGGCAGCGGCTATCGCCTCACCGCCGGGATCGCGACCAGCGACAACGTCGTCGCGGCGGCCGGGCTGGCCCGTCGATGGCCCGCGGAGGTGGCACCCGGCTGGCTGGCCCCGCTCCTCGCGGTGCCGGGGATCGCCGCCGCTGCGATGCGCATCCGACCGCTGTCGCGACCCGAGGCAATGGCCTTCCTGACGACCCGCCTTCGCCAGGTTCGCGCGGCCGAGCGCCTGGCGGCGGAGCGCGGCGAGCTCGCCGACGTTGCCCGCGAACGCCTGGGCGCGACCGCTGTCGCGGGGCGCCGGCGGGTCCATGCCGGAGAGGGACGGGTTTACCTGGTCGACACCGTCTTCCTGGTCGAGGGCGCGGATCGGGCCAGCCTGCGCGAACGGCTCGACCTGCTGCGGCTCGAGGCGAAGGGCGCGGACATCGATCTGGAGCCGGCCACCCTGCGCCTTGGCGATGCGTGGGCCGCCTGTCTGCCAGGCCCAGCCCCGCGGCCGATCGCTGAGCGCAACCTCGATTCGGGCTCGCTCGCTGCCTCGCTCCTTCACGCCGCGAGTGACCTCTATGAGCCGTCGGGCCACCTGTACGGGGTCGCCCGACGGACGGAGGCGCCGATCGTCATCGATCGCTTCGCCCACGCCAGCCACAACGCGATCGTCCTCGGCCAGACCGGCACCGGCAAGACGATGTTCAGCGGTGCCGAGATGGGGCGCAGCTTCCTGCGCGGCATCCGCGTCTTGGCCGTCGATCCGCTCGGTGACTACCGGCGGCTGACCGCCGAGCTGGGCGGGACCTACCTCGAGCTCGGAGCGGGATCGGGGTTGAACCCGTTCGCCATGACGGGGGCCACGGGCGACGTCGGGCTCACTGCGAAGCTCGCCAGCCTCACGCGCCTCGTTGCCGCCATGGTCGGCGGCCTGTCGCGCGACGAACGGCCGGTCCTCGATCGGGCCCTGCGCGCCGTCTACGAGGCGGCCGGCATCGGTCCCGACCCGGCGACGCATGACCGCCGACCGCCGTCGATCGCGGATCTCACGGGCTTCCTTGACGAGCAGCCCGGCGGCAAGCCACTCGCGCACCGGCTCGAGCGCTGGGCGACCGGGTCGCTGGCCTCGCTGTTCGCGTCAGACGGCGCGCCGCCACTCGACCGGCGCATGCTCGTCATCGGCCTCGCCGCCATCTCCGATCCCGAGGTCCGCGCGATCGCCCAACTCGCTGCGCTCGGCCTCCTGTGGGACGCGGTGCGCCGCGACCTCGCGCCGAAGCTCGTCGTCGTGGACGAGGCCTGGAAGGTGATGCGTCAGCCGTCCGGCGCCGAGTTCGTCGAGGAGCTCGCCCGCTCGGCCCGTCACTACCACACCGGGTTGCAGCTGGCGACCCAGGACATCGTCGAGTTCCTCCGCTCTGACGTCGGCGAGCCGATCGTCAAGCAGTGCGACATCCGGGTCCTCTTCGGGCAGACGCCCGAGGGCGCCGATGCCCTGGCCCGTTACTTCGATCTGACCGCCGCCGAGCGGCGCCTCCTGCTCCACGCCCGCCCCGGTGAGGGGCTCCTGTTCGTCGGTCGCAGTCACGTTGCCTTCGAGGCCATCGTGGCGGACCGCGAGTACGCCGCCCTCACCACCCGCCCGGCCGACCTGGCCGATCCATCCAACCCGATGAGGTCTGCACCACCCGACACCGGGTGAGGCGGGGGTGCGGCTGCGGCTGCGCCGTCCTGCTGCTCATCCTCCTTATCGTCAGCGGCTCGTCGGCCGTCCTCATCGGCAACTGGGCGGCGCTGGCCGCGCCCGATGTTCCCGACGCCCCGCCGGCCGTCGCCGACATCCCGGCCGACTACCTCGTCCTCTACCAGCAGGCGGCGGCGCGCTTCGGGCTCGACTGGCCGGTCCTCGCCGCGGTCGGGCGGGTCGAGACCAACCACGGCCGCAACGCCTCGGGCTGCGCCCCGAACGGCGCTGGCGCCCGAGGTCCGATGCAGTTCCTGCCGGCGACCTTCGTCCACGCCGCGAAGCTCGCCAGCCTGACCGATCCCGACATCTGCGATGCGGCCGACGCCATCCCGGCCGCCGCGGCGTACCTGAAGTCGAACGGCGCGCCGGACGACTGGCAGCGCGCCCTCTACCGCTACAACCCCGCCGATTGGTACCCGCCGCTCGTCCTCGGCTGGGCCCAGCGCTACGGCTACGGCGCGCTCCTCGTCTGGCCGCTCGACGGCCGCATCACGCAAGGCTTCGGGCCGACCAACTTCGCCCTCGAGCCGGCCCGTTGCTACGAGGGCACCTGCCACGCCCACTTCCACGACGGGATCGACATCGGCGCGCCAGTCGGCACACCTGTCCGGGCCATCGCGGCCGGCCAGGTAACGATCGCCGGGCGGCTCGCGGGCGGCGCCGTGGTCGTCGAGATCGAGCACCGACCCGGCGTCTTCAGCGTGTACGGGCACCTGGAGCCCGAGCTGGAGGTCCGCGTCGGCGACTCGGTCGTCGCCGGCCAGGTTATCGGCAGCGTTGGCCTGACCGGCCTCACCACCGGGCCGCACCTCCACTTCGAGATCGTCGCCTCCGGCGTGCCGGTCGATCCGCTGCTCGTCCTGCCACCTCAGCCCTGAAAGAAGACTCCCATGACTGACTCCCTCTTCGGCCCCATCTTCGACGTCCTGACCGCCTTCGCCGTCCTCGGCGGCGGCGTCCTCGTCGTCGCCGGCGGCGCGGCCGTCGCGCCACGCTTCCTCAACGTCCTCCGACAGCGTGCGTACGACCGGGCCGTCGTGGCCGAGCGCCTCTGCTGGCTGCTCCGACTCGACGCGGCTTCAGCTCGCGACCCGGACGCCGGGCGCCGCCTGGTGGCGGCCCGCCATCCGGGCGCCCGGCGGGGGGTGTCGCGGTGGGCTCGCGGATGGCCGTCGTTAACTCTCGTTCTGCGCTGGGTCGACGGTCGCGCCCGCTGGGAGATCGAGGCTCCGCGCCAGCTCGCGCGGCAGGTCCAGACGGCGGTCGCCGCCGCCTATCCCGGTGCCGAGCTCGACGAGATCGACCTGTCCGTAGACGGAACGGGCGGCCTGCGGCTTGGCGTGCGCGGCGAGCCGCCCGAGGCGCCGGCGCGCGCCCCCGGCGACTTCGGCGCCATGCTCGTTGAGTTTCTGGCCCGCCTGCCGCCCGGGGCCAGCGCGGCCTGGCGGGTGCGGGTCTGGCCGCAGCCCGATCAGCGCGACGCAACACCGGATGGACGACTGGGCTTGGGCGAGATCCTGCTCGACTCGGCTCTCAACCGCCCGGCTCGCTCGGTGCCGGCTGCACGTCCGGCGGCAGTCGCGCAACGACCCGCTGGCCCCTGGTTCTCCGCCGGCGCGGCGCTCGAGGCCTCCGGTGCACCGGTGTCCTCGCTGCGGGCGTGGCTGTTCGACGCGATCGGTGCGGTCGGCGCACTGCGCGGCTCGGGCTGGAGGATCGAGGCCTCGATGGGCGGACCATCGGCTCCGATGCGCGTCGGCCCGAGCGAGGTCGCGGACCTGTGGGGTCTGTCGGGAGCGGCTTCGGAGGACCGCGCCGTGGACGTCGTTCGCAGCCGGCGACTGCCTGTTCCGGCGACCGCGCCGGCGCCCGGGCTGCGTCCCATCGGCCTCGACGGCGACCGACAGGTGCTGGTGCCGGAGAGCCTATTCGATCGCCACGTCGTGCTACTGGGCCGGACCGGTTCGGGCAAGAGCACCGAGCTCGTGGCGTTGGCCGCCGACGACCTGCGGGCGGGACGAGGCTTCACGTTCATCGACCCCCACGGTGACGCCGTCTCTCGCCTTCTTGACGCGGTGCCCGAGGACCAAGCACACCGGGTCCACCTGCTCGAGCTTGCCGAGAAGGAGCACCCGCGAGGCTTCAACCCGATCGAGCTCGACGGCGCCGATCCCGAGATCGTGGCCGCCCAGTTCGTCGACACCATGAGCGACCTGTACTTCGGGCACCTCGCCTCGCCGCCCTACCGCCAGCTCCAGTACCTCCGCTCGGCACTGCTGACCCTGCTGACCAAGCCGGCCGACCCCGAGGATCCCTGGACCCTCGAGTCGCTGAACAGCCTGTTCATCGACCCGCGCTTCCGGGCCGGGGTGCTGGCGGGAGCGACCGACCCGACAGTCGTCGCCTTCTGGGAGCATCAGTGGCCGAAGGGCAGGCGCGGGGTCGCCGACCCCTCGGCGGACGCCCTCATCAGCAAGCTCGGCGCATTCCTCAGCTACCCCTCGATCCGGGCCATCGTGTCGGCGCCCGTCTCGACGATCCGACCGCGCAAGATCATGGACGCGGGCGAGGTCCTGCTCGTCGACCTGTCGCGCGCCGGCGGCGACAACGCCTGGCTGTTCGGCGGTCTCGTCATCGCCCGCTACTACGTCGATGCGCTCGGCCGCCAGTCGCTGCCGCCGTCCGAGCGCGTCCCCCACACGCTCTACGTCGACGAAGTCCAGAACTTCGACACGAGCGCCCTGCGGGGGACGACCGGCGAGGGTCGCAAGTTCGGTCTGCGGCTCGCGATGGCCACCCAGTACTTCGGCGCGCTCGGGCGGGAGCTGCAGCAGGCGATCCGCGCGAACGTCGCGACGGTCATGCTCCTCCAGCCGTCGGCTGATGACGCGCGAGCGCTGCGAGACGAGATGGCGCCGCTCACCGAGCGCGACCTGATCAACGTGCCCCGCTTCCGGATGGCGGTCCGAACCGAGCTCGACGGCGACGCGCGCGGCCTGACAGCCGACGTGCTGCCCGAGCCTCTGCCCCTCGGTTCCGCCGGTCTCGTGCGGCGCCTTTCCGATGCTCGAGACGGGCTCGCGAGGGTCGGATGAGGGCTGTCGTCCTAGTGTCGCGATCGACACCGCGGTCACGACCGCGACCGAGACCGCCATACATGACAGTTGGGCGGCGATGAAAGGGACACGTTTTCGTGCTCAGCGGCGCGCGGGGCCCAACTCCGACTCGCTTCGCTCTACACGCGCGGGGGCCATCTGGACCGGCCTGCCGCTCCGAGAGCGGCATCTGCTCCAGTGGCTGCTGGTCGCCGATATCGTGAGCGCCGAGCTGGCGTCACTCCTCGTCTACCAACAGCTGCGCACCGCACAGCGCAGGCTTCGTCGGCTTGAGGCGCTCGGTCTGCTGCATGGCTTCTGGAGTGCCGGAGCCCATCGACCGCGCGGCCGCTACGGCTACGTCCTGACCCGTGCCGCCCGTGCGGACATCGAACGGCTGCAATGGCCCGAGGGTCGTCCGGATCGGCCGCCTGACCTGCCAGCGTCGGCACCGATCCATCAGCTCGCCACCCTCGATCTGCTGGCCGCATTCCTGCGGCACGCCGACCCACTCCTGCATGAGGGCCTCGTCGCCTGGGTGCCGGAGCGAGCCTGCGGCCAGCTCTTCGGAGGCTTCTTGCGACCCGATGCGTTGGCCGTTATCCGTGTCCGAGATCGAGCCATTGCGCTCTTCATCGAGCGCGATCTCGGCACCGAGCGCGGTGATCAGTTGGGGGAGAAGGTGCGACGATATCGCTCGGTCTTCGCCGGTGACCCAACGTTGCCTGTCACGATCGGCTTCGTGGTCGAGTCGGACCGGCGCGCGCGAACGGTCCACGCCCAAGCTGAGATTCCCGGTCGGGCGACGCAGCTGACCGTTCTGACTGCGGTCGACGAGCGCCTCCGCCGGGACCCGCTTGGGGGCACCTGGTCGGATGGCGCCGGTATGCGATCGATCCGAGACCTTGCGGCAACCGGAGTCGGTCCCTCGTGGCCGATCCTCACCCCCGGCTGCCTGTCCGACGGCGAGGCGCTCGCCGCCCTCGACGATCGCGGAGCGGCCGTCCTGCCCGCCCTCAGGCCGTACCTGCGGACATGAGGAGCTCTTGCCCAACGCTGGCGGTCGCCGAGGGCGACGGCTGCCCCCGTGCACTCTCGCCGAGGGCGGCGAACCCCCACCGAGTGTGCACTTGCTGCTGTAATAGTGGTCATCGAGGTCCGGGTGGAGGTAGCGCACGGGCAGGCGAACTGAATGCAACGACTCACATACGTCCTGTACCAGATGGACGAAGCCCGGCGGTATCTCGAAGGCGGTCGCCTGGAGCAGGTCCGCCTTGCCTTGCTACTGCTGGACAACGCAGCAGAGCTCCAGATCGAGCGTCGGGTTCGTGAGGCGCTTAACAGTGAGAACTTGGGGGAACGGGTCCGCGATCGGGCGAGCGCGCTAAGGATCCCGAAGGGCTACAGCGAGGGCCTGGATGGGCTGGCGGCGTGGCAGCCGCTCAGTGCAAAGGACAAGGAGCGGCTTTCCAAGTCTTTCCCAGCGAAGCTCGACTATCTCAGCGAGCGCCACCAGGTCCTCGACGCGAGCATTGCGCGAGTGCTCTCGTACCTCCACCGCTATCGAAACGAGGCGTATCACGAAGGTCGCGTGCGCCGCGAGACGATCCGGACAGCGGCCGTCATCCTCTTCGAGATCAACTGCCTTCTGCTGCTAGACGTATTTCGCGTGTCGATGTTCGCCTCGAACGAGGATTACTCGTGGCTCGAGGAGCGATTCCGTGTTGATCGCGCCGGAAGCCTTCTGGGAGGCGGTGAGTCCCTGGAACGAATCGTTGACGAGCTTCGTGCCCTCGTCGTTCCTGGTCTGCCGGCTGTCACGGAAACCCTCGTCCGGCACCTCGAAAGCCGCTTCGAGGACGTGTGGGATGCCGTCGACTTTATCCTCAGCACAACGCCGGCCGAATCGCGAGAAGACGCCCTTAAGATCGCGCAACTCGATCCGAACGTCGACGGGCGTGAGATCGACGCCATACTTGCGGCCTTCCAGCCTCGCTGGCCCGAGAGTATGGTCCGCGAGCTCGAGAATCGGATCGGAGAAGTGCAGGCCGCAGCAGACCGGCTGGATGCATTCAGCAGGTTCTCACGGCTAGAAACTGAGCTGGAGAAGATCGAAGTCCCCGTCTTTGCCACCGCCTCGGAAATCGACCACGCCATCCAGCTTGAGTTCGACCGGATGCGGGGCAAGTAGCCGGCAGTTGCCGGTCTGCTCGGTTCGGCTTACGATCCGACCGTGGATCTCGACTTCGCGACCGCACCCCGGACGCGCCCGCAGCGGACGAGCTTCGTACACGTCCGCGTCGCTGGCTGCGCGTGTCCGCGGCGGCTCTCGAGCCTGCCTTGCGGTCGCGTCTCCGTGCGGCGGGGCGCCTGCCCGTAGGGTCATCCGCCGGCTCGCGCGTCGCTCGCCGCCGACCTCTACGGAGCGAGAGCTCCCCCCCTCGCCGCCCACCGCACGCGGATGGGCTTACCGGAGGCAAGGACGATGACCAGTCCAACCTATGGGCCGAGCTGCACCAACCTGGATCTCGCCGCGTTCGAGGCGACCCGCGAAGCAGTCGCCAAGGACCAGCAGATCGGCAGGGGCTCGTTCACGACGGTGACGACCTGGGAAGACGGCGCCCGCAGTCGGACCGTCGCCCGCTCGTTCACGATCGACACCGACGAGCCCGCCCCGCTCGGCGGCAGCGACCGCGCGATCGACCCGATGGAGCTGATCCTGGCGTCGCTCGGCACGTGCCTGTCGATCGGCTGGGTGCCCCAGGCCGCGAAGCGCGGGGTCGACTTCCGTCGACTCGAGATCCGAGTCGACGGCGACTACGACCTGCGCGGCTATCTCGCCATCGATGATGGGATTCGACCGGGCTTCGCGGCGCTCCGCTACACGGTCGACGTCGACACCGACGCTCCAGCGGCGGTGCTCGACGAGATCCGCAGGGCCGCCGAGGCGACGTCCCCGATGTTCGACAACATCCTCCGGCCGACCGCGATCGAAGGACGGGTCAACCCGGCCTGACTTCGCGCAGCCAGTGGAGCCGCCGCGCACCTTCGCGGCGGCTCCACGTGGCGCCGAGCGCGATGAGGCAGAAGCGGCGCAGGTGGAGCGAGTCGGATACCTCGCGGACGAGCGTCTCACAGCCCCACCCGGTACGCGCCTCAGGACCATGAGCCGGACGTATGTGACCGTCGCGATCGTCGGCCGGCCCGAGGGGCGGGCGCGGTCCCGCCCGCGGCATCGCTCTCGGCCCACAGCTGCTCGAACTGGGCGAGCAGGACAGGGTTACCGAGCAGCTCATCGGCCGCGGAGAGATCGGCCGGCAGGACCGCTCCGCTCAGGCTGCCCCAGCGCCGCTGGGCGTCGGGAAGGCACCCGATTCCTGAGCAGGCTGGGCGCATAGCCCGTCGGCCAGGCTATATCCGGGGCAAGTGACCCGACGCTCATACTCTAGCTGATCGAGCACGTGCCGATCGATGACGACGCGGTGCTATTCAGCGCCGTGGCCGCATTCCCGGCGACCGTCGGCCTCGCGGGTCGATGGCGGTGGCCCGGGGTTCTTGAACTTCCGGCACATCACCGAGCTCCGGCCGCGCCTCGTGAAGCTTCGACATCGGCCCGATTCGCTCGATCGAGCGCCACCGGCCCGCCAGGCGCTCGTCGCAGGCATCATCTACGTCGCAGCCTGAACGGGATGTCACCTGATCGCCGCGGGATCGAGACCGACGCAGAGCGGCGACTGCTCCAGGAGCTTGGCGTCGACCTGGGCCAGGGATACCTGCTGGGCGCGCCGTCTCCGCTGCGCTGGTTTCCCGCGCGTGCGTCCCAAACCGCATCGAGGAGGCTGCCACAGTCCGGCACCTCGGGCGTCACGATCCTGTTTCAGTCGCGGGCCCTATGTCGGCTCGATTCGGACCCGGCGATCCGGCTGCCCGCTCGCTGGCGACGCGCGACGAGGCGACCCGGTTTCGGGGCCCGGCGGTGCTGCCACCAGGGTCATGCTCCGCAGCCGTCGGCTCTTTGAGACCCGGTCGGTACAGCACGAACCCGCCCTTACCCTGGCGCTTCGCCGCATACATCGTGCGGTCGGCCCGGCGCAGGAGCGCCTCCGCGGTGTCGGCACCCGGACCAGAGGTAACTACGCCGATCGACGCCCCGACCGGCACTGGCTCGACGCCGGCGGACACCGGATCCTGCAGCGCCTCGATGATCCGCCGCGCGATGAGCGTGACGTCCGCGGCGCTGACGGGATCGTCGAGCAGCACGACGAACTCGTCGCCTCCGAGGCGCCCCACCGTGTCGCTCGCGCGGACTGTCCGGCGCAGACGCCCCGCGACCTCGACGAGGAGTACGTCGCCCGCGTCATGGCCGAAGCGATCGTTGACCCCCTTGAAGTCGTCGAGGTCGACATAGAGCAGCCCGATCTGACCACCAGGACGACGGGACAGCCTGGCGAGCGCCTGCTCGGTTCGGTCGAGGAAGAGGGCCCGGTTGGCCAGCCCGGTCAGGCCGTCATGGAGCGCCTGATGGCGCAGCTGCTCGTACAGTCGCATGTTCTCGATCGTGATCGCGGCCTCGGCGGCCAGCGTTCGGGCGAGGGCGAGGGCGCGCGAATCGGCGTGATGGGCTCGGCGCGCCCGCAGCGCGACGAGGCCGACCGCCCTGCCGCCCGCCTCGAGCGGGAGCAGGAGCAGCGAGCGCAGACCCGCGGTGCGGAGGGCGGTCAACTCGATCGGGTCTCCGTCGCCCTCGTCCGTGTCGATCTGCAGTGTCCGGCGTTCCGAGATGACCAGGCGGCGCGCTTCACGGCTCGAAAGCGCCTGCGCCACAGTCGGGATCCGCTCGTCAGAGGCGCCGAGCGCGATGAGCTGCTCGCCAGCCGCATCGAGGAGGAATGTGATGCCCTCGTCGAAGCCCGTGGCCTCGGCGAGGTGGCGGGCGATCCGGCCCCCGAACTCTCGCCGCTCGAACGTCATGGCCAGATCGGCGGACATCTGCGTGAGCCGCTCGAACTCCCGTGCCGACCGCGTCAGTCGGCTGGTCGATTGGACGAGAAGGAACAGCACGAGCCCCGACGCGAGCGCTGTTCCGACGAGGCTGATGACGCCGGCGACGAGCGGCGGCAGCTTCGGGCCGCCGCCAACCAGCGCCGCGGCGCTGGCGGCGACCACGAGCAGCCAGATGAGCACCACGAGCCGCCGTAGATGCGGCAGTCGGAGGTAGGGCAGGCCGACCGCGATCGGGATGAGCACCGCCGTCGCCGCGGCCGGGGCCAGCACCGGTTCGAGGTAGGCGCCCGCCACGACCACGATCAGCAGGACGATCGCGACGCGCATGACGATCGGCGCCAGCGGCGCCCGGCCCATACGGGGGCGGACGACAAGCATCAGCCATCCGGCGAACAGCAGCAGCGCGATGCCCAGGACCGCAGCGCCCACATCGCCGAACGGAACCGCCACCAGCAGGCTGAGCGTGCCGAGGATTCCCGTCGCGGCCGTGAGCAGGGCGAGGAATCCACGCACCTGATCGATGCTCGTCGCCTCGTCGGGGCTGATCGCCGGCCGCCCCTTCGGAGGGCGCTCCCTGTCGACCGAGCGGGTCATTGGACCGAAGGCCGTGGACCGGGCGATGGTCGGAGCTCGGCGGCCGCCGGCTCACCGTCGGCCCTGGCGTCGGTGGTGAACGACCGGATGACATCGATGAGCGCCTCGGGCTGAAACGGCTTGGCGAGGAACGCGTCGCAGCCGGCGTCGATCGCGGCCTGCTGCTCGGCCGGCAGGACGCTTGCGGTCAGTGCCACGATCGCCGGCCGATCGGGTCGTGGTCGGGCTCCGAGTTCGGTCGCGAGTTCGAGGCCGAGCCCGTCGGGCAGGTGGATGTCGAGGAGGACGAGATCGAACGACCCTCGAGCGAGGGCGCCCCTCGCCTCGGCGATCGTCCGGGCCTCGTCGAGCTCTGTGCCACGCAGCGGTTCCCCCGCCCGGGCGAGGATCGCCCGGACGAGAGTCCGGTTGAGCGGATCGTCGTCGACCGCGAGGACGCGCAGCGGCCGAGTGGTCATGGGCTGGCCGGCGATCGATCGGACAAGCCGCACTCCGATAGTCGTGGACGAGAGCGACGGTGTGGCGGCAGTTCTCGTCGTACCACGGGCGTCCGCCACGAGCCGGACCCCGGCGAGCTTGCGGCGGTCCGTAGGCGACGATCACCGTTGCTTTGTTGCCAGCGCGTCGCCGGTGCCCGCTTCAGGTTCGAGGAGGCCTAGCGCGAACGCTCTGGACACCGCCTCGGCTCGGTTGGCCGCTGCCAGCTTCCGCAGGATCCGCTCGACGTGGATCTTCACCGTCCCGCCAGCCAGGCGCAAATGGAACGCGATCTCCTTGTTCGATCGACCATCGGCCACCTCGCGCAGAACATCCAGTTCGCGCGGTGTCAGCGCCGGTGGCGTGCGCATCACACTGTCGTTGGCCCCGATCGCGACAGCCTCGATCACGCGCGAGGCGACCTCGGGGTCGACGTAGGTCTGGCCACCGAGGATGCGATCGATCGCCTCGATGAGACGGACCGTCGGCGCCCGCTTTAGGATGAACCCACGTGCGCCTGCCCGAACGGCCGACAGAACGGTCTCGGTCGCGTCATCGAGGGTGAGCACGACGACGGCGCTGCGAGGGCTGACCGCGCGAATGTCAGTGATCGCATCCGCCCCGGCCCGATCCGGAAGCGCGAAGTCGAGGAAGACGACGTCGGGTCTTGCCGAGCGGCAGAGCGCGACCGCCTCCGATGCCGTCGCGGCCTCGCCAACCACTCGGACGAGCGGAGCGTTCGTGAGGATCGCAAGGGTGCCCGCCCTGACGAGTTCGTGGCTGTCGACGAGGGCGACGGATGTGCCAGAGCGAGGTCGGGGCCCGAGCGCAGTACCGCGGTCGTCCCCAACGCTACCGGTTGCGATCGGACTGGGACGCGACGACATAGAACCCCGGTTCGAGCGTAGGATCGACGAAACAGTAGCCCTAACGTCGTACGACGGCCCCTGTCCTAGTCGTCATGTCGCCCCGGGACCATCGGCCCACGGGCGAGTTCGCTTGATTCGTAACCGTGTGCGACGACTGTCGCACCGACGACGTTGATCCGGTTACCCCCGGCCCGCTTGGCGGCGTACATCGCCTCGTCGGCGGCGGCGAGAAAGCTGGCAGGCGTCATGCCGGCCGACTGGACCGCTATCCCAATCGATAGCTGGAAGGGCGGCAGCGCGACGTCACCGACCCGCCGGCCTGCCGCCGCGGCCCGGACCATGACGCGCTCGGCGATGCGCGTCGCCTCGGACGAACCGCCGCGAACAAGGACCGCGAACTCGTCACCACCGAACCGGTACACGCGATCGGTCCGTCGGGACGCCGCCCGCATGATCGCTGCGACGTGGACCAGGACGGCGTCCCCCGCGACGTGGCCGAACACGTCGTTGAGGTCCTTGAGATTGTCGAGGTCAGCGAACAGGAGGGCCACCTGCGGGGGGCCGGTTGACGGGTCGAGAGCGGCGGCTATCTCGTGATCGAGGGCGCGCCGGTTGAGGAGGCCGGTGAGTGCGTCTCGGTCGACCTCGGCCTTCGCCGCCTCGAGCGTGAGCTGGGAGTCGAGCGTCCGGCCGGCCGCCTCGGCGAGGATGGCGGCAAGGCGGAGATCATGGTGGCTCAGAGGCTCGCGGGGCTCGAGTCGAACCAGCCCATGGACACGGTGGGCGCCCGAGACGAGGACGGTGGCGACGCCGTCGTCAACGAGGCCGGCGGCGAGCCCCGCGGGCGGGCGACCACCAGGCAGGCGCAGGACGGTGGTATCGGCGTCGAAGACGCGTCCGATCGCGCACTCGAGCTGCACGAGGACGTCGCGCTCGTCGTCACTCCCGAGCTCGCGGATCGCGTCCAGCGTCGCCGCTAGGCGCACCTGGTCGCGCCTCGTCTGGACAAGCGATGCACGCAGCCATCGGCTCGCCAGCGAGGCGATCGCCGCGATGGCGAGATCGAACGGCAGCGCCACGGCGAGGTGTTCGATCGACCGCGATCCGTCCAGCACGATCGCCCGCCAGAGTTCCGAGGCAACGACGAGCCCGACGACGACGATTGCGTGGCGTCCGGGCAGGTACCAGCCGGCGATCGCGAGGATCGGACCGTAGATCGCCCCGTACGGGGACGCGCCAGCGCCGGTGATCGCCGTGAGGCTGGACACGAACACGACAGGCAGCCCGACGAGGACGACGAGCCAGCGAAGCGGCAGTCGTTCCCACGGAACCACGATCGCGACGATCGTGGCGGCCACGAATGCGATACACAACGCGACGACATCGCCGTAGGTCACGCCCGGTCCCACCAGGGGCCCGGCGGTCGCGAGGATGACCGGGACGCACATGAGCGCGAGCGCAGCGATGCTCCACCGTAGGACCGCGCGTGGGTCGGGAGTGACCGGGAGGTCACCCAGGGGGCTGGTGACCTCCCGGTCGAACCGCTCGGCTCGTCCTGGCCAGAGCGGGAGGGACAGGCTTCGTCCAAGCATCGCCGTCAGCGCACTCGCCGCAGCGGCAGGAGGCGGAGCTGGTGTCGCCGAGCAAGGAGCTCGGCCGCCGCCATCCCGAGGAGGAACAGCCCGAACGGGACCGCGGCCTGCGTCACGAGCTGGCTCGCTCGGTCGAGCGGCGTCGCGTCCTCGGCGAAGGTTGGGGCCGAGTAGCTCGTCGCCGACGCTGAGCCGATCGGTGGGCACGTCGTGTCGTCGCCCCCGACGCCGCTTCCCGCGTCGGGGCCGTCGCTCGGCCTGGTGCTCGCGCCGGGAGTCGGGGACGAGCTCGCATCCGGTGACGAGCTTCCGCTCGGCGAGGAGGATGGGCTCGGGCTCGGCGACGCGCTCGGCCCGGGGCTTGGGCTCGGGCTCGGCGTGCCACTCGGGCTCGGGCTCGGCGTGCCACTCGGGACCGGGGAAGTCGACGGTGAGGGCGAGGAAGACGGCGGGGTGCTCGGATCGGACGACCCGCAGGCGCCTTCGAGCGTCGATGCCACGTTGAGGAGAGACACCTTCCCAATCCGTCCGAACGCGTCGATCTCGAGCCGGAGCGCGACGTACGCTCCGACCTTGACCGCCGAACTGACGCTCGTACCGGGGGCGATCTTCTTCGTAATGCCAGCCACGCTGAGCGAACCGCTCGTCGTCGCGGTCGCGGCCACGTAGCCGGTGACCTTGCCGCACACCTCGAGCTCGGGCGTCACGTTCGCCGTGACCGGCGCGCCCTTGACCTGGCCGAAGACATTCAGGGAGAGCGTCGCGCACAGGTCTGCACCGGCCTTCACCGATGCGGGCAGGACCGTACCGAGCCCCAGGACGTAGGAGTGGCCACCGATTTGGAGCATCCCCGTCTGGCTGAGCGTCGCCGCGGTGTAGGCGGTTACGGTTCCGCACACCTGGACGCTGGTCGTCGTGTTCGCCACGACCGTCGCGCCCTTGACCTGGCCGAGGAGGTTGAGCGTCAGCGTCGCGCACACGTCGGCGCCAGCCTTGACGGCTGCGGGCAAGGTCGTCCCGTTCGACACGACGAACGTTCTGCCTGCGAGGATGAGACTGCCGTGGGTCGATGCGGTTGCGGCAACGTAGGACGTGACGGTTCCGCAGATCTTGAGGGTCGTGTCGACGTTCGCGCCGACGACGACGAGGTTCGCGATCCCGCCGCTCGGATTGAGGGTGAGCGCCAGGCACAGGTGGGTGCCGACGGCGATCGACGAGGGAACCGAGGCACCAGGCGCGATGACGAGGGGGATCAATCCAACCGTGATTGCCCCCGGCAGGAGCGCCGTTGGCTTCACGTACACGGACACGGTCCCGCACAGCTCGAGTGTCGATGCGGCGCGAACCGGCGCCGGTGAGACGGCGCTTCCGGTACCGCCAATCCCGAGCGAGGCGACCACCATCGCGATCGTCAGCGCTATCGACCTAGACCGTCTGCTCATCGTTCTACGCCCTCGTGCTTGGACGCGGCCTCAGTTCAGCCGCGTCCGGAGCATCCGCCCCGATCCGGACGAGGGTCGATATGGCGGTCGGCCGACGGCCGAGTCCGCCTTTCGGCATATGCCGCGCCCGCCGAGCGCCAGGCATATCTGCCACCCGGGTAGTGAAGCCACCACGGCGTGGGGATGGTGCTTGGCGTGAATCAGCGCGCTCGAGCTCCGATCAACCGACGGGGACGGAGCACCCTGGGGACATGGGCCGGGTCGCGCCTCGTGCACCACTGCGCGGCGTACCGCTCGTCAGGCCACGTAGGCCCCCGGCTGGTGCTCCGGACTGGTCATCCGCGACTCGGCGCCCGACAGGAAGCGGCCTGCGTGGCAGCGCGGCATCGATTGGGAGGCGTCTGAGTCCGACGCCGCACCTGGCCCCGAAGAGACGCATCTGGTCCGATGGCGCCGGGACGGCCGACGCAGCGCGCTTCTGGAGCGCAGCGAACGCCCACGGCACCCATCTTCCTGGTTCGTTCGTGGGTGACCTCCAAGTTGGCCGGTATCGAGCAGGCGAGCGAGGAACAATCCGGCGTCAGCGCCAGTCGTCGCGGACGTACGCCCCGCTCCAGATCGCGACGTTCAGCAGGACCGCCTTGAGCCATGCCTGGTGCATCGCCTCCAGGTGCGCCTCGTCACGGGCGCCGGAAGCGAGGAACGGGCGAATCGTCGCGTAGATCGGGTAGACGAGCGCGACAACGTAACGGAACGGCACGACCTCTGGCGCGCCCACGACGCCGTCGGTGGCGTTCTTGCCGGCGGCGTGACGCCGGCCGACCTCCTCCTGGTAGGCGACCCAGGCCGGCCCGAAGTCGGCGCTAAGCGTGTCGCGGACCCACTGGCCGAAGCGGGCGCGCACGCGCGCCAGGTAGTCGGCGTTCGGCCCGTCGGGCGTCGCAAACGACTCAAGCAGGAACGGGTGACTGCCGACGAACCCGTACCAGACATCGAGGAGCTCGTCCACCCGCGCGTCCACGATCGCCGCGGCATCGCGCAGCGCGACGAGGTCGTCGTCGCTCAGGAGCAGGGCAGCGCGCAGGTCGGCCATCGCGGTCTCGTCGAGCGCTGGTTCGGGCAGGGTCGGGTCGCCCATCCGATAGCCGGGGATTGTCGCGGTCGCCATCGCGGTCTCCTCGCAGTATGTAGGTATCCTACGGACGTGACCAATGTAGGATACCGACCGAGCAGATGACAAGACCCGATCCTCATCCGACGTCGGAAACCGCCGCGCGCGTGATCCCGCCGCTCCTTCGCCTCGCGCGCGCGATCGAGACGAGCCTCAGGACCGGAGGTGCAAGCCTCGGACTGACACCCGCCCAGGCGGAGACGCTTCGCTTCGCGGGAACGGTCCGCCCTGACGTGGCCACGATCGGTCAGCTTGCGCGCGTGCTTGGTGTGCGTCATGCCACCGCCGTGGGCGTCGTCGGCCCGCTTGTGGCGCGGGGTCTTGTCGAACGCCGGCCGCATCCGTTCGACGGGCGCCGGCGTGTGCTCGGGCTCACGCCGGCCGGCCAGGGCGTGCTCGTACGACTCGAGCGCTTGACGGACGAGCTTGCGAACGCGCTCGGGACGCTGGAACCATCGGAGGCTGCTGGACTCGAGGTCGGGTTGGGCGCGATCGTCGCCGCGCTTCGCCGGCGGGGCGCCCTCGTCATCGCGGCGCCGTGCGCCGGCTGCATCCACTTCCTGCCGGATGCGACGCCGGGCAGCAACACGCCGCACCGCTGCGCGCTGTTGCGTCGCTACCTGTCCGACGCGGAGTCTCGGCTCGCCTGCCCGGAGCACAAGCCGGCCGCCTGAGTGCCCCGTACCCGAGGCAGAGGCCCGAGGACGAAGCCGACGAGTTTGTGCTCAACGCGGGTCAACGCGAACGGGCTTTGCTGTCCTCGACAAGTCTCCTCCATCATGAGCGCTGGTTCTCGGGGCAAGCAGTCCACCCCTCGAGCCCAACGTTCAGCGCACGCGGCAGCACAGTTGTCTTGCCCGCGGATGGTGGCGCGCGGATGCCACTTGAGGCGTCAGCAGCAGCGGTTCAGCGACGAGGAGAATGGGCCATCGGTGACCTGGCCCTCGCCGCGTTCGCGATCCGCGCGAGAACCGCGGCAAGCACGATGCCGAACGCGAGGATCGCGAGCACATAGAGGCTGACCGACCCGTACCCGCTGTCTGAGGGTCGAGGCAGGGGTACGGTTACCAGCCGACGAGCGCGCCGCGAACGAGCGTGTAGCCGAGCCAGGCGACCCGGGTAGGCCGGGCATAGACTCTCGCGCCTGTGAGCCACTCTTCGGGGAGGGGCTCGGCGCGATGGTCGCCCCTGTGGCGCGCGGAGTCGGCCACTCCAAGCCCGGAGCCGCAATTAAGATTGGTGGCTGAGAGGGTTGGAGTGACGCGGTCGTGCGGCTGGAACCAGATGGACCGGGGTCTTCGCGGCGGGGCCAGGCATCGGCCGGATCGTCAGCGCTTGGGAATACCGTCAGCTTCGAGGCGCTGTTCGCAGCCAACCCCCTCCCGATGTGGGTCTACGACCTCGAGACGCTGGCATTCCTCGAGGTCAACGACGCGGCGGTCCTGAAGTACGGCTACAGCCGCGACGAGTTCTTGCGAATGCGGATCGCCGACATCCGCCCGCCAGACGATGTCCCCGCGTTGCTCGCCAACGTGGCCGAGCAGCGGACAGCCCTCCAGCAGTCGGGACACTGGCGCCATCGGCTGAAGAGCGGCGAGCTGATCGACGTCGAAATCGTTTCCCACACGTTGCGCTTCGCGGAGCGCGCCGCGGCACTGGTCGTGGCCCAGGACGTGACCGCCCGGCTGCGCGCCGAGCGCGACCTGGCAAACAGCGAAGCGCGCAAGGCCGGCATGCTCGAGGCGGCCATGGACGCCATCGTGGCCGCCGACCACCAGGGTCTGATCACGGAGTTCAATCCGGCCGCCGAGCGCGCATTCGGCCTGCGCGCACGGGACGTCCTCGGGCGACCCCTGGACGAGACGATCATCCCGCCGGGACTGCGTGACCGGCACCGATGGGCGTTCGCGCGCTATCTGGACACCGGGCAGCCCACGATCCTCGGTCGCCGCCTCGAGCTTTCTGGGCTGCACGCCGATGGGCACGAGTTCCCGATCGAGTTCACCGTGTATCGGGTCCCGATGGACGGCCCACCGGTCTTCAGCGCCTTCATTCGCGACCTGACGGAGGCGAAGGCCCTCCAGGAGCAGCTGTTCCAGGCACAGAAGATGGAGAGCGTGGGCCGCCTGGCGGGCGGAATCGCCCATGACTTCAACAACCTGCTCACCGCCATCAGCGGCTATGCCCAGCTCGCCCTCGACGAGCCGCGGCTCTCCGCCGATGCTCGCGAGGCAATCGCCCAGATCACCACCGCGGCCGAACGCGCCACCGAGCTGACCAGCCAGCTGCTCGCCTTCAGCCGACGCCAGGTCCTGCGGCCGGTCAGCCTGCACCTTGGGCTCAAGGTGGATGAGATCGCCCCGATGCTGCGGCGGCTCCTCGGCGAGGACGTCGACCTCATCACCCACACCGCACCGGCTCTGGGCAACGTGCTCGTCGATCCCAGCCAGCTCACGCAGGTGATCCTGAATCTGGCGGTCAACGCCCGCGACGCGATGCCACGCGGAGGCACGCTCACGATCGAGACCGACAATGTCGAGCTCGACGCGGAGTACGCCGCCGGCCACGCGGAGGTGACACCCGGCCCCTATGTGGTTCTGTCGGTCACCGACAGCGGCACAGGCATGGACGAGACCACCCGGGCACGCCTGTTCGAGCCGTTCTTCACCACGAAGGAGCAGGGCAAGGGGACCGGCCTTGGCCTCGCGACGGTCTACGGCATCGTCAAGCAGTCAGGCGGCCACATCTGGGCCTACAGCGAGCCGAACCACGGCACGGTCTTCAAGATCTACCTGCCCAGAGTGGAGACGCCGGCCGTGGAGCCGAGGGAGCGTCGAGCCGCCGCCCCGGCGGGCCGAGGAACCGAAACGATCATGGTCGTCGAGGATGACGCCGCGGTCCGCCAGTTCGTTCAGATCGTCCTCGAGCGCCACGGCTATCGCGTGATCGCCGCCTCCGGCGCGAGCGACGCCCTGGACCGAATTGCCGGCGCGGACGGCCCGATCCATCTCCTCATCACCGACATCGTCATGCCCGGCATGAGCGGAGTCGAGCTCGCCAAGCGGGCGGCGGAGCTGGTCCCCGGGATCAAGGTCATGTTTGCGTCCGGATACACCGAGAACACCATCGTGCACCACGGCGTCCTCGACCCCGGAGTTCCATTCCTGCAGAAGCCATTCGCCCCTGGGCAGCTGGCCGAGCGAGTGCGAGTCGAGCTGGACTCATGAGGGGATCGGGACCGGCAGGTTCATCGCCCGGCGCGTCAATACAGACACCGGGAGTGTGGCGCGGACGGCGGCTTGTCCGGGCGGCCGGGCGCGCGCCGCAGGAGCCCCGGGACGTTCGTACTACGGTCAGCATCGGAGCCCGTCGATTATGGTGTCAGGAGGAAACATGGGGAGAGCCGTCTTCATGACCGCCATGGACACGACTGGTCTGGGCGGTGCCGACATCCCGACTGCCGGCCGCCCAACACCGCAACTCACGGCGCAGGTAGCCCCGCACGCGCCGAGCATCCTCGTTGTCGAGGACGATGCGGCCAGCCGCCTGCTGATGACGCGCCTCCTGGGAGATAGCGGCTACCGGGTCACGGCGGCCGTCGATGGCACGGCCGCGCTGAGCGCCGTCGAGACCGTCCGCCCCGACCTGGTCGTGCTCGACGTCGGGCTGCCCGACACCGACGGATTCGAGGTCTGCCGGCGGTTGCGCGCCGACCGGCGCAACGCGACGCTCCCCATCATCCTGCTCACGGCCCGGGCTCGGCTCGACGATGTCGTCGCCGGCCTCGACGTGGGCGCCGACGACTACGTTACCAAGCCCTTCCGCCAGCCCGAGCTGCTCGCCCGCATCCGCGCGGCGCTTCGATTGCGGCGGGCGCTGGTCCGGATGGAGACGGCGCACGCCGTCGTCGCGACCTTGGCCAACGCGGTCGAGGCCAAGGACCCTGTCACCGAGCACCACTGCCAGCGGCTCGCGCTGCTCTCGGCCCGCCTCGCGACGCGGGCCGAGCTCGATCACGGCGAGATCGAGCTCGTCACCTACGGCGCCCTCCTTCACGACGTCGGCAAGATCGGCATTCCGGAGGCCATCCTCACCAAGCCCGGGCCGCTCGACGAGCACGAGTGGGAGCTCATGCGGCGGCACCCGGAGATCGGCGAGCGGATCTGCCGCCCGCTCGCGGCTGCGGGCAGCTTCCTGCCGGTCATCCGTCATCATCATGAGCGCTGGGACGGGCGCGGCTACCCGGATGGTCTACGCGGCGAGGCCATCCCGTTCGGGGCGCGGATCGTGTCAGTGGCCGACGCCTTCGACGCCATGACCCACGACCGCCAATACCGGGCCGCGCGACCGGTCGCCGCCGCGCTGTCCGAGCTCGACGTCGAGGCTGGGAGGCAGTTCGACCCGGAGCTGGCCAGGCTGTTCATCGGCGTGATCGAGGGTGGTGGTCTGGCCGATGAGCCCGGTGAGGGGGGCGTGATCGAGCTCCCGCTGGACGCCGTGTGAAACCGCTTCGCGACTGCGGCCGGTCACGCTAGCGTCGGGTCGACGATGAATCCGACGACACTCGCCCTGCAGTTTGCGTTCTACCTCCTCTTCGCGTTCACCCTGGTCGCGTTCATCCGACGCCCGAGCCCGCTGACGCTCG
Source organism: Chloroflexota bacterium (assembly GCA_012026785.1). GTDB lineage: Bacteria > Chloroflexota > Limnocylindria > Limnocylindrales > CSP1-4 > UBA5189. Next base: position 25,065 of record VEOW01000090.1, read on the forward strand.
ACATCTTCCTGATGTTCGCCGCCCTGGCGGGCGTGTTTGCGATCCAGCTCCTGGCACTGGTGGTGCCCGAGGCTCCGGAGGCGCCGCGCCTGGGCGGAGTGGCACTCCTGCTCGCCCAGCCGGGTCTCGCCCTGCGTCTGGCCCGCCACGTGCGCCGGCTGCCGGGCTGGGTCCCCGCTGGTATGGTGGCCGGTTACTTGGCCACGCTGGCGGCCGTCTTCGGGCTTGGCATCGACCAGCCGCTGACGCTGGTGCTCGCCGTGGGCTACTTCCTCGTCGGCGACGGCGCGGCGGCGGCCGTGCTCGGCCGCGAGGCGGCGCGGAGGGGCGGCTTCGCACGCTGGCGCCTGGCCTCCGCGGGCGTGGCGATGGCCCTCCTGGCCCTGACAATCCTCGTCGCCGCCGGCGGAGGGGAAGTTGGCTCGGCCGTGGCGCGCGCCGTGGCCGTTGCTGCCACCGTGGCGTTCCTGCTGGCCTTCATCCCGCCCCGCTGGTTGCGCCGGCTCGGCCAGCAGGCCGTCGCCTACCGCTTCCTCGCCAACCTGGCTGCGGTGGGCCCCGGGGCGGGAGCAGCAGGGCTGTGGCAGCGGCTCGCCGACGCCGCCGCGAGCCTAACCGGCGCGGTCGGCGCCGAGGTGCGAGTGGCCCACGAGAACGGCATGGCCCCGGCGGCGAGCTCCGGGACGATCGGCGCCCCGACGTCGCCGATGACCCTGATTGCGATCGGAAAGGAGCCGCGTCGCGCGGAGCTGCGGCTGTGGACGAGCGGCGCGGCGCTCTTCGCCGAGGACGACCTCGCCCTCCTTGAGTTGCTCGGGGCGCAGGCCGTCCTCGCGGCCGAGCGCGAGGAGGTGCTCGCCGAACGGACCGCCCTCGCCGAGCGGCTGGCGACCACGAACGCCGCCCTGGCTCAGGCCAGTGCCGCCAAGAGCGACTTTCTCGCCGCGATGAGCCATGAGTTGCGCACCCCGCTGAACGCGATCCTCGGCTTCAGTGAACTGGTCCTGTCGCCGCCCGGGGGCCAGCGCCCGCGCTACGACGAGGTGCGCGAGTACACCGGCCACATCCACAACGCCGGCCAGCATCTGCTCGAGCTCATCAACGATGTCCTCGACCTTGCGAGGGTCGAGGCCGACCGGCTCGAGCTCCGCTACGAACGCACTGACATCGTTCGTCTCGTGGCCGAAACGCTCGACACCGTGCGCCCACTGGCGGAGGTGAAGGGCCACGTCCTGGTTCGCATGCTGCCCGATGAGCTCGACGCCGAAGTCGACCCCGCGCGCCTGCGCCAGATTGCCTACAACCTGCTGTCGAACGCCATCAAGTTCACTCCGCCCGAGGGCACGGTGACGGTCGAGCTCACGGCTGATGACGCCGAGCTACGCCTGACGGTGGCCGACACGGGGCGGGGCATCGCGGGCGCCGACCAGGGGCGGATCTTCGCCCCCTTCGAGCAGCTCACGCCCCAAGCGGGTGAAGGTACCGGCCTCGGCTTGGCCCTGACGCGCCGCCTGGTCGAGGCCCACGGCGGGCGGATCGAGCTCGACTCGACGCCCGGCGAGGGCAGCCGCTTCACGATCATGCTTCCGCGCCGGCGGGCCCCGGCCGCCGGGGCTCCTCCTGTCGAGGCCGGTCCCGGGGCCGGTCCCCTGGTGCTGATCGTGGAGGACGACGCCGCCGCCGCCGAGCTGGTCCGCCTGCAACTTGGTCAGGCCGGCTATCGGACGGCACTGGCCGAGGATGGAGAGAGCGGCCTTGCCGCAGCCCATGCGCTGGCCCCGGCCGCGATCCTGCTCGACATCCTCCTGCCGGGGCTGGACGGCTGGGAGGTCCTCAAGCGTCTGCGCGCCGACCCGATCACAGCCGCCATCCCTGTAATGGTCGTCACGATCGTGGATGACGCCTCGCTCGGCCTCGCCCTAGGAGCGGTCGACTATTTCGTCAAGCCGGTTGCCCGCGACACGCTGCTTGATGCCCTCGACCGCCTGACCCTGACGACCAAGGTCCGCCAGCGGACGGTAAGCGTACTGGCCATCGACGACGATCCATCCGCGCTCGCCCTGTACCGGTCGGCGTTGTCGCCCGAAGGCTTCCGGGTCCTCGAGGCAGCGAGCGGCGAGGACGGCTTGGCAACCGCACGCGGTGAGCCGGTCGACCTCATCGTCCTCGACCTGCTTCTGCCCGATCTCGACGGGTTCGAGGTCGCAGCCCGCCTGAAGGCCGACCCGGCGACCGCAGCCATCCCGATCCTGGTCGTCACCGGCCATGCTCTGACGGACGAGGACAAGGCACGGCTCAACGACCACGTCGTCGGGGTGCTGGCCAAGGGTGACGAAGCACTCGACGGCCTGCGCGCCTGGCTTGCCCGGATCGGCCGCCGCTATGCGTGAGGTACGTCCGCGCCGCAGCTCCTGGCCGTTGGGCGACCAGGCCTGCCGTCCCCCGGGGGCCTCTGGCGCCGCAGAGGACCCGGCTACCAGGTGATCGTGGCCGGCGGCATAGAACTTGTTCGCCCGGCTCCGCGGCGCCGAGCACCTACACCTAGAGGCGGAGGGCCCGTCGACCTCGGCCACATCCTCCGACGCGTTGGAGACCGCTTGCTGAAGACTGACGATCTGCGCCCGGACCACCGCGACGACGTCGCGGTGTCGCATCGGCTCCCCGGCGAGGCGGAACTCGATCTTGGCACCAGTCATCGGCACGATCGGCCTGCGCCCGAGGACGGAGGCCAGCACCTCGTCGAGCGGGACGGCGAGCCGCTCGACCTCGACCATCCGGCCGTCATCGAGCGCCTGCAGCGCGGCGTCCTGGAACAAGGCAGTCAGTCGCGTACGCGACGAGGTTCAGCCGCATCGTCGGCCTCGCACGGAAGTCGGGACTGCGATTCGTCCTCAGCTCAGGGATCGATCGTCTAACCGCATCGTCGCCGTGGTCATGGCCTGCTCGTCCTGTCGCCACCGGCTCGTGCCGGCCAGGTAGTGTGTGCATTGGACCCGCTGCCGATGCCGCTTCCCCCCGGGCGGCATGACCGTGCGCGGGTCCCCGTTTGCCCGAGGCGATCTCGCGCGGGCTGCAGGCGGGCCCGGTGCGCGACCGCGGGTCACGCCCGCCGTCACCGTCGGGTGTCAGTCGGGCCGCGGGATTTGTCTCGTCGCCCACGCGTCCCGCAGACGTACACACAAACGTACACACTAGCTATTGAATCTGGGTGCGCCGCGGACTAGCGTGAGAGTCGGCGGCTGGACCGACCTAGGTGCAGACCTCGAAGGCGGGCCAGCCGCCCCCATCGCCCAGACCGGGCGTGGCGGAGTCCCACCGGCGCGGGCTCCCGCGGCGTTCGCCGCGTCCTCTCAGCTCCGGCGTTGCGGTCGCACATGGCCGCGGCGGCAGGCACCTTAACAACCACACAGACGCTGCCAATCGCGCTCATTTCGATGCGCGATCGACACGCGAGGCGCGCCGCCACCCTCTGAGCGGGCGGAGCTCTGGCCGGGCGACCCGGCCGTCGCGAGGACTCTCCTCGACGGTCCAGATTGCCGGTCGGCGCTCCGTCCCTCCCGGGCGGTGGCGCGACTGGCTCGGACCTTCGGGCTCCTCGCTGACGGCTGCAGGCTCGTCCGACCGGCTTCGCTCGTTCGGGTGGCGGACAACGTCCGCGCCGGAACGGAGGTGATGTCCAGAGAGGACGAACTCTGAGCCGGCGGCGAGCGCGCCCGCCGGTGCTCATCGAACCGATGCGCGCCGGACCGGGCCGATCCTCGCCGATCGATTGGAGGCAGCGTGCCGCACTGCCTTCGCCTGCCTGGTCCGCCTTACGAGCGGCACCCCGCTTACCAAGGAGGTTTCCCATGCAGGCGATGGAAACGACCACCGCATCGACCAAGGTGATCTACGGCGTGAACGAGCTCGATCTCGATCTCGCCGGCAAGAGCATCCGCGGGATCTGGAAGGTCCTCGAGCAGGTCCTGAACATCCCGCGCGACGCGGCGGTCTCGGTCAACGGCGGTCGGGTCGAGGACGACTACGTCGTCCGCCCGGGCGACGAGATCGAGTTCCAGAAGCAGGCCGGCGTCAAGGGCCTCGCGGCCTGACCCGCCAGCCAGCAGCGGGAACCGGAGCCGGTGGCGTCGCACGCGCCGGCTCCGGCCTCCGCAGAAAAGGAGCTCGATCGCCATGCAGTCGCGCACGTTCCTGCGCATCGAAGGCGACCTTGTGAGCCTCGTCACCGAGGTGATCGATCGGGAGGTAGCCCTTCCCGATCTGCTCACCGAGCTGACGAGCAGCCAGGTCGCCATCAGCCCTCGACTGCCAACTGGCTGCCGCTTCTGGCTCCGCTCGGGGACGACCGACCGTCAGGTCTTCGTCGTCGAGCAGCCGCCGAGTCGGCGGACGATCGAGTACCACGCCAACCGACGTCACAGTGCCGAGCCGACGAGCTATCGCCTGGCTCTGCCGTACGTCGTGTTCGTGGTCTCGACCATCGGCGATCAGATCGAGGGTGTGTCCACGTACTTCCGCACGGAGCCGATCGGCTCGCTCGACGCGACGCTCTTCTGCTCGACCCTGCCGAACACGTCCGACGACGGGATCGTCTGTCTCGGATCGGTCCGGGTCACAGGGGCCAGCGTCGGCGAACGGATCGACGCCCTGGTCGGCGCCTTCTGGGGCAGCCGGTTCAACCAGGACCTGCGACGGCACCCAATGCCGTTCTCCGGCGGCTTTCGGGCCTGGGCCAGTCGCTCCCGGCGCGACCCGCTGGTGGCCCTCAGCCTTCAGTACGACCCGTACTGGCGGACCCTCCGCCAGGTGGTCGCCCAGATGGCCGGGGTGACGCCGACGGAGCTGCCGGCGGCGACGCCCGAGCCCGACCAGCCACAGGAGGCCGATGTCCGGACACCGGAGCCCGAGCCGACGGACGAGGGAGGTGAGCCAGATGAGCTCGCTTCCTGAGCACGTCAACCGGACACCGGCCATCCGGCCACGGTCGTTGGCCCTGATGGTCGCCCCGTTCATCGGCGAGCGAGTCGGGAGGCTCCCGATCCGCCACGTCGAGGACGCGGCGATCACCGTCCTGGCGGCGGTGTACCAGCAGAGCGGTCCGCTCCGCGAGCAACTCCTCACCGAGCGGCCTCGCTTCGAGCGGCTCGTTCATACGGTCCACCGCTGTCCGGAACGAGGAGGAGGGATGTGATGTTCCCGATCCTCGAAGCCGGTCCCTCGCTCGATCGGGCGCCTCTGCCAGCCTTCGTCGTCGCTCGCGACGGGCTCTACCTCCGGAAGCGAAGTCTTCTCGGGGTGAGCCAGACGAAGGTCGGGCGGGTCGCCCACCTGCCGGAAGGCAAGGAGTTCGTCGACTACGCGCTGCCGAAGGTCCCCGCGGATCTGATGGCTCGCGCCGTCGGCTTCTTCCGGGCGATCTACCGGCTCCACAAGACAGAGGCGGCGGTCCTCCTGCTCTGGCGCGACGGGTCGTTCGACCTCGCCGTTCCGGACCAGAAAGTGTCGTCGGTCTCGGTCAAGTTCGACGTCTCGGACGGCGAGCTGTCGGTCGGGTCGCGACTCGTCGGAACGATCCACTCGCACGGCGGGTTCACTGCTTACGCGAGCTCGACCGACGAGGACGACGAGGCGGAGCTCGATGGGCTTCACGTCGTCGTCGGCGACTTCGACCGCCGACGGCTCGGCTACTCGGCCGCGATCGTGGTCGACGGCATCCGCTTCACCTTGAAGATCGGCCAGCTCATCGCGCGGCCTCGACGTCTCGTCGAGCCACCCGACGACTGGCTCCGAAAGGTGAAGCTGGCGCCGCCGCCGCGGCGGTCGAAGGGCAAGCCGTCGATCTCGGAGTACGTCGCCCGAGGGTTCAAGCCCTCGGACGAGATCTCGAAGCCGAGCCGGCGCGAGCTTGAGGATGCCCTCGACCGCGCCGGCAAGATGGCAACGGCGCTCGGCTATCGCCTGTCGTACTGGCTGGTGCCGGTGAACCCACCGTTCCTGCCGGGGGGCCCTGACGATGGCTGAGCGTGTCGTCCTCATCGGCTGTGGCGGGATCGGAAGCCAGCTCGCGGGACCGCTGGTGCGGTATCTGTCGCGCCGGCCCGAGCCCCGTCCGCTCCTCGTCCTCGTCGACGGCGACGCCTTCGAGGCGGGGAACCTCACTCGGCAGGCCTGCGCGGGCGGCGACCTGGGCACCAACAAGGCCGAGGCCTTGGCCCGGGTCGCGCGATCGGCCGGACTGGCGGTGCAGGTCGTCGCGGAGTTCGTGACCGGCGCCAACGTCGGGCACGTCGTTCGCGAAAGGGACCTCGTCCTCCTCGCGGTC